>NZ_QOBB01000294.1:0-7530 GCF_024704855.1 Burkholderia sp. HAN2018
AGCCGGTGCCGCTCGCCGCGCGACCCGCGTCCGGCGCGAGGCCCGCACCCGGCGCCATCGCCGCATTCCCGCCGCTTGCCGCATTGGCGTGCGCGAGCGCGGTTTCGGCCGTCTCGCCGCGCCCGGGAATCACGATCATCCCGTCGTCCGCGTGCGCGGCCGGGGCGGCGATCCACAGCGCCGCGGCGAGCGCAAACGCACGCGCAAACGCACGCCGGACGTGCATGAGCCGCCCGTTCCTTCCGCGAAGTGCGCTGCCAGTCATCGCCCGATCCCCGATCCGTTGCTCCGCTTCGCATTCTAGGGAGCGGGGCCGTCGCGCAAACGATGAATAGAGGGGGCCTTTGCCGCGTTATTCGCCCGATTGCCGGTTGCGTCCGGCGCCTACCATCGCTGTCATGGAAAAAAGCCTCTCGGGTCGCCATCCGGCGCGAGGGGCGTGCAGCGCTTCATACGGAGAGACGCACACATGCTGGACAAACTCGATGCGGAATTCGCGTTCGGCCGACAGGCGCTCGACGTGCGCGCCTACCGGCAGGAACTGCTGTCGTCGAACATCGCGAACTCCGACACGCCCGGCTACCAGGCCCGCGACGTCGATTTCGCGTCGACGCTCGCGCGCTCGCTGAAGCAGGCCAATGGCGGCCTCGCGCCGAGCAACGCCGCGCAACTGCCGATGACGCAGCCGGCCGGCGTGACGAGCGGCATGTCGATGGTGTCGACGGCGGCGGGCCACATGGCCGGCACCGCGAAGCTGATCCCGACGGGCGGCCCGGCGGACGACTACGGCCGCGCGCAGTACCGGATGCCGCTGCAGCCGTCGCTCGACGGCAACACGGTCGATCTCGACGTCGAGCGCGTGCAGTTCGCGAACAACGCGCTGCACTACCAGACCGGGATGACCGTGATGACCCAGCAGATCAAGGCGATGATCGCCGCGATCACGACGAACCAGTGACGGCGCGCACCGCCTCCGAATCCGAGCAAAAGGAGCTTCCATGCCTTCGTTGATGAACATCTTCGGCGTCGCCGGCTCGGCGCTGTCCGCGCAGTCGCAGCGCCTGAACGTCACCGCGTCGAACCTCGCGAACGCCGACAGCGCGACCGGCCCCGACGGAAAGCCGTACAAGGCCAAGCAGGTCGTGTTCGCGACCGACCCGATCGGCGGCGCGCGCACCGCGTCCGGCCAGGGCGTGGGCGGCGTGCGCGTGACGAAGGTGATGGACGACCCGTCGCCGATGAAGTCGACCTACGACCCGTCGAACCCGGCCGCCGACGCGAACGGCTACGTGCAGATGCCGAACGTCGACCCGGTGCAGGAGATGGTGAACATGATCTCGGCGTCGCGCTCGTACCAGGCCAACGTCGAGACGCTGAACACCGCGAAGACGCTGATGCTCAAGACGCTGACGATCGGCTCGTAAGCCGCGCGCCGACCGACCTTACAGACCCGACAGTTCCGAAAGTCCAGACAGAAGGCCACCCAGGATGACTTCCTCCAGCACGACGATCGGCAGCAACGGCACGAACGTGTCGACCCTGCCGACCGACACGATGAACACCAACAACGTGTCGTCGACCAACGGCACGTCGGCGAGCGACCTGCAGGCGACGTTCCTGAAGCTGCTCGTCACGCAGCTGCAGAACCAGGATCCGACCAGCCCGGTCGACAGTTCGCAGATGACGTCGCAGCTCGCGCAGATCAACACGGTGAGCGGCATCGCGCAGCTGAATACGTCGCTCACGTCGCTGTCGTCGCAGCTCACGGCCGGCCAGCAGACGCAGGCCGCGCTGCTGATCGGCACGAACGTGCTCGCGCCGGGCAACGCGGTCGCGGTGAAGGGCGGCGCGGCGTCGCCGTTCGGCGTGTCGCTGTCGAGCTCGGTGTCGAACCTGACGATCACCGTGAAGAACGCGGCGGGCACCGTGGTGAACACGATCAAGGCGGGCGCGCAGTCGGCCGGCACCGTGCCGTTCAACTGGACGCCGACCGACTCGGCGGGCAACGCACTGCCCGACGGCAAGTACACCGTCAGCGCGTCGTACACCGACAGCAACGGCACGCCGCAGCCGGCCACGACGCTCGCGGCCTCGACGGTGCAGAGCGTGATCAAGCAGGCGGACGGCACGGCGGGGCTCGTGCTGTCGAACGGCACGACGGTGGGGCTGACCCAGGTCGCGTCGATCTTCCCGAATACCGCGTCGTCGTCGCCCTCGTCCGGCGGCACCACCTCCAACTGATACTGATCGAGCATTCTCGAAACGGAGACCGAAATGGGTTATCAACAGGGTCTGAGCGGCCTCTCGGGTGCATCGAACGCGCTCGACGTGATCGGCAACAACATCGCCAACGCGAACACGGTCGGCTTCAAGTCGAGCACCGCGCAGTTCGCCGACATGTACGCGAACTCTGTCGCGACGTCGACCAACACGCAGATCGGCATCGGGACGCGGCTGAACTCGGTCGAGCAGAACTTCGGCCAGGGCGGGATCACCACGACGAACTCGTCGCTCAACGTCGCGATCAACGGCAACGGCTTCTTCCAGATGTCGAACAACGGCGTGACGACGTACTCGCGCGACGGCACGTTCCAGCGCGACAAGAACGGCTTCATCATCGACTCGCAGGGCCGCAACCTGATGGGCTACGCAGCCAACACGGGCGGCGTGATCAACACCGCGCAGACCGTGCCGCTGCAGGCGCCGACGACCAACCTCGCGCCGACCGCGACGACCAAGATCTCCGCGCAGTTCAACCTGAACTCGCAGGACACGGTGCCGACCAAGAAGCCGTTCAGCGCGACCGACAACACGACGTACAACTACTCGACGTCGATCCAGGTTTACGACTCGCTCGGCGGCTCGCAAGCGGTCAACATGTATTTCGTGAAGTCGGCGGCCGGCACGTGGGAAGCGTATGCGGGCGTGCAGGGCGGCGCGACGAACGACCTCGGCACGGTCACGTTCGACTCGTCGGGCGCGATCCAGAGCACGACGACGGGCACGCCGGCCACGCCGACCACGTCGCTCGGCCAGTTCCAGTTCACGGTGCCGAACACCGACGGTTCGGCGACGCCGCAGAACCTCACGCTCGACCTGACCGGCACGACGCAGTACGGCGGCAAGGACGGCGTGAACAACCTCGCGCAGGACGGCTTCGCGAGCGGCACGCTGACGACCTACACGATCGGCACCGACGGCAAGCTGACCGGCAACTACTCGAACGGCCAGACCGCCGTGCTCGGCCAGATCGCGCTCGCGAACTTCAACAACCCGAACGGGCTGGTGAACCTCGGCGGCAACCAGTACGTGGAAAGCTCCGCGTCGGGCGTGCCGCAGATCTCGGCGCCGGGCAGCACGAACCACGGCACGCTGCAGGGCAGCGCGCTCGAGAGCTCGAACGTCGACCTCACGTCGCAGCTCGTCAACCTGATCACCGCGCAGCGCAACTACCAGGCGAACGCGCAGACGATCAAGACGCAGCAGACCGTCGACCAGACGCTCATCAACCTGTAAGCGCGGATAACGGGCAGCCATGGACCGACTGATCTACACGGCGATGACGGGCGCGTCGCAGTCGCTCGACCAGCAGGCGATCGTCGCGAACAACCTCGCGAACGCGTCGACGACGGGCTTTCGCGCGCAGCTCGCGACGTATCGCGCGGTGCCGATGAATTTCGGCGACGGCAGCAACATCGACCCGACGACGACGCGCACCTACGTGCTCGCGTCGACGCCCGGCGCCGATTACGCGCCGGGTCCGATCACGCGCACCGGCAACCCGCTCGACGTCGCCGTGCAGGGCGCCGGCTGGCTGGCGGTGCAGGCGGCCGACGGCAGCGAGGCGTACACGCGCGCGGGCAACCTGCACGTCGACGAGAACGGCCAGCTCGTCACCGCGAGCAACCTGCCGGTGGTCGGCAACGGCGGCCCGATCTCGGTGCCGCCGAACGCGGAAGTGACGATCGGCAAGGACGGCACGGTGTCCGCGCTGATGCCGGGCGACCCGCCGACGGCGGTCGCGATCGTCGACCAGATGAAGCTCGTCAATCCCGATCCGGCCACGCTCACGCGCGGCAACGACGGGTTGTTCCGCACCGCCGACGGCAATCCGGCCGACGCCGACCCGAACGTGGTCGTCACGCCGAATTCGCTCGAGGGCAGCAACGTCAACCCGGTGACCGCGATGGTCGCGATGATCGACAACGCGCGCGCGTTCCAGCTTCAGTCGAAGCTGATCCAGACGGCCGACCAGAACGAGCAGTCGGCGAACCAGCTGCTCAACTTCAGCTGAGCGCCCGCGCCAGCTTACGCAGGAGAATCGACAAGTGAACCGTTCGCTCTACATCGCCGCCACCGGCATGAATGCGCAGCAGGCGCAGATGGACGTGATTTCGAACAACCTCGCGAACACCAGCACGAACGGCTTCAAGGCGTCGCGCGCGGTGTTCGAGGATCTGCTGTACCAGACCATCCGCCAGCCGGGCGCGAACTCGACGCAGCAGACCGAGCTGCCGTCGGGCCTGCAGCTCGGCACCGGCGTGCAGCAGGTCGCGACCGAGCGCCTGTACACGCAGGGCGGCCTCACGCAGACCGGCAACTCGAAGGACGTCGCGATCAACGGCGCGGGCTTCTTCCAGGTGCTGATGCCGGACGGCACGAACGCGTACACGCGCGACGGCTCGTTCCAGACCAACGCGCAGGGCCAGCTCGTCACGTCGAGCGGCTACCAGATCCTGCCGGCGATCACGATCCCGCAGAACGCGACGTCGCTGACGATCGGCAAGGACGGCGTCGTATCGGTCACGCAGGCGGGCTCGACCAATTCGGTGCAGATCGGCTCGCTGCAGATCGCGACCTTCATCAACCCGGCCGGCCTCGAGGCGCGCGGCGAGAACCTGTTCTCCGAAACCACGTCGTCGGGCGCGCCGAACGTGTCGCAGCCGGGCCTGAACGGCGCGGGCGTGCTCAACCAGAACTACGTCGAAGCGTCGAACGTGAACGTCGTGCAGGAGCTCGTCAACATGATCCAGACGCAGCGTGCCTACGAGATCAACAGCAAGGCCGTGACGACGTCCGACCAGATGCTGCAGACCGTCACGCAGATGAAGAGCTAACCGGAAAGTCCCGTCGTCGCCATGAAGCAGGTTCGCCTCCTCCCGTCAGCCACCGTCCGCGCCGCATGCGCGGTCGCGGTGGCGGCGCTCGCCGCCGGTTGCGCGCAGATTCCGCGCGATCCGATCATCCAGCAGCCGATGACGGCGCAGCCGCCGATGCCGATGTCGATGCAGGCGCCCGGCTCGATCTACAACCCCGGCTACGCGGGGCGGCCGCTCTTCGAGGATCAGCGGCCGCGCAACGTCGGCGACATCCTGACGATCATGATCGCGGAGAACATCAACGCGACCAAGTCGTCGGGCGCGAACACGAACCGGCAGGGCAACACCGACTTCAACGTGCCGACGGCCGGCTTCCTCGGCGGGCTGTTCGCGAAAGCGAACCTGTCGGCCGCCGGCAACAACAAGTTCGCGGCGACCGGCGGCGCGAGCGCGGCGAACACGTTCAACGGCACGATCACGGTGACCGTCACCAACGTGCTGCCGAACGGCAACCTGGTAGTCAGCGGCGAGAAACAGATGCTGATCAACCAGGGCAACGAATTCGTGCGCTTCTCGGGCGTCGTGAACCCGAACACGATCTCGGGCGCGAACTCGGTCTACTCGACGCAGGTCGCCGACGCGAAGATCGAATACTCGTCGAAGGGCTACATCAACGAAGCCGAGACGATGGGCTGGCTGCAGCGCTTCTTCCTCAACATCGCGCCGTGGTGATGACGATGCAGAAGACCCTGTTCGACCGGCTGTCGGCCCGCGCGCATGGCGCCGCGCGGCTCGCCCTCGTGTTCGCGGCGGTGGCCGCGGCGTGCGTGCTCGGCGCGGCGCCCGCGCACGCGGAACGCCTGAAGGATCTCGCGCAGATCCAGGGCGTGCGCGACAACCCGCTGATCGGCTATGGCCTCGTCGTCGGTCTCGACGGCACGGGCGACCAGACGATGCAGACGCCGTTCACGACGCAGACGCTCGCGAACATGCTCGCGAACCTCGGCATCTCGATCAACAACGGTTCGGCCAACGGCGGCCCGTCGTCGCTGAGCAACATGCAGCTGAAGAACGTCGCGGCCGTGATGGTGACCGCCACGCTGCCGCCGTTCGCGCGGCCGGGCGAGGCGCTCGACGTCACCGTGTCGTCGCTCGGCAACGCGAAAAGCCTGCGCGGCGGCACGCTGCTGCTCACACCGCTGAAGGGCGCGGACGGCCAGGTCTATGCGCTCGCGCAGGGCAACATGGCGGTCGGCGGCGCGGGCGCGAGCGCGAACGGCAGCCGCGTGCAGGTGAACCAGCTCGCGGCCGGCCGGATCGTCGGCGGCGCGATCGTCGAGCGTGCGGTGCCGAACGCGATCGCGCAGATGAACGGCGTGCTGCAGCTGCAGCTGAACGACATGGACTACGGCACCGCGCAGCGGATCGTGTCCGCGGTCAATTCGAGCTTCGGCCCGGGCACCGCGACGGCGCTCGACGGCCGCACGATCCAGCTCGCCGCGCCGGCCGATTCGGCGCAGCAGGTCGCGTTCATGGCGCGGCTGCAGAACCTCGACGTGAGCCCGGACAAGGCGGCGGCGAAGGTGATCCTGAACGCGCGCACCGGCTCGATCGTGATGAACCAGATGGTCACGCTGCAGAGCTGCGCGGTCGCGCACGGCAACCTGTCGGTCGTGGTCAACACGCAGCCGGTGGTGTCGCAGCCGGGGCCGTTCTCGAACGGGCAGACGGTGGTGGCGCAGCAGTCGCAGATCCAGCTCAAGCAGGACAACGGCGCGCTGAAGATGGTGACGGCCGGCGCGAATCTCGCCGACGTCGTGAAGGCGCTGAACACGCTCGGCGCGACGCCCGCGGACCTGATGTCGATCCTGCAGGCGATGAAGGCCGCCGGCGCGCTGCGCGCCGACCTGGAGATCATCTAAATGGCAGCCTCTCTTCCGAACGCGAACGACCTCACGCAGCGCTTCGCGCTCGACGTGCAGGGTTTCGACGCGCTGCGCGCGCAGGCCAAACAGTCGCCGCAGGCCGGCGCGAAGGCGGTCGCCGGCCAGTTCGACGCGATGTTCACGCAGATGATGCTCAAGAGCATGCGCGACGCGTCGCCGGACGGCGGGCTGTTCGATTCGCATACGTCCAAGCTGTACACGTCGATGCTCGACCAGCAGCTCGCGCAGCAGATGTCGACGCGCGGGATCGGCGTCGCCGACGCGCTGATGAAGCAGCTGCTGCGCAATGCGGGGCAGGGCGCGGGCAGCGACACGGCGGCCGACGTCGGCGCGGCCGGCCTGGGCGCGGGCGGCCTCGGCACGTCGGGTAACGAAGGCGGCCTCGCCGCGATGAACGCGATGGCGAAGGCCTACGCGAACGCGGCGAACAACGGCGGGCTCGCCGGCACGCGCGGCTACTCGGCCGGCAGCGCGCTGACGCCGCC
>NZ_QOBB01000295.1:0-7477 GCF_024704855.1 Burkholderia sp. HAN2018
CGCAGCATCGCGCGGCGGTGCGCGCCGCGCGCGACGACGGCACGCGCCTGACCAACCTGTACACGGGCCGCCCCGCGCGCGGGCTGCTGACGCGCTTCATGCGCGAACAGGGGCCGATGAGCGCGCTCGCGCCGGCGTTTCCGCTCGCGACGGCCGTGGTCGATCCGCTGCGCGGCGCGTTCGAGCGGCAGGGCCGCGACGACTTCTCGGTGCTGTGGTCGGGCGAGGCCGCGGCGCTCGCGCGTGAAGAGGATGCAGGCGAGCTGACGCAGCGCCTGTGGCGCGATGCGCTGGCATGTGCGGCGGGGCTGTGCGACGCGTTTCCGCAGGCGCGCTGAGCGACCGGGAAGGGGGCGCCGGCGCGGGAGCATCGGCGTATCATCTGGGTTTTCGTCAGCCCGATCCAGGCACCCCCACCATGACCTCCGTCGACACTACCCCCGTCCTCGACCATGACAAGCTCGTTACCTTCATCGAGCGCAAGTGGAACGATGAAATCCTCCATGCACTGACCGACTACATCGCGATCCCCGCGAAGAGCCCTGCATTCGACCCCGACTGGGCGAAGCGCGGTTATCTCGAGCGCGTCGTCACCGATGCCGCGCAGTGGGCCGAGCGACAGCCCGTGAAAGGCCTGAAGCTCGAGATCGTGCGCCTGCCGGGCCGCACGCCGGTGATCTTCTTCGAATCGCCCGCCACGCGCTCGGGCAGCACCGACACGATCCTGCTGTACGGCCACCTCGACAAGCAGCCCGAGTTCGACGGCTGGCGCGCGGACCTCGGCCCGTGGACGCCGAAGTACGAGAACGGCAAGCTGTACGGCCGCGGCGGCGCGGACGACGGTTATGCGATCTACGCGAGCCTCGCCGCGCTCGGCGCGCTCGACGAGCAGGGCATCGAGCGGCCGCGTTGCGTCGGCCTGATCGAGACCTGCGAGGAGTCGGGCAGCTACGACCTGCTGCCGTACGTCGACGCGCTGCGCGACCGGCTCGGCCAGGTGTCGCTCGTCGTGTGCCTCGATTCGGGCGCCGGCAACTACGACCAGATGTGGCTCACCACGTCGCTGCGCGGGCTGGTGTCCGGCGACCTGCAGGTCGAGGTGCTCGAGGAAGGCGTGCATTCGGGCGTGTTCGGCGGCATCGCGCCGTCGAGCTTCCGCGTGATGCGCCAGCTGTTCGAGCGCCTGGAAGATGCGAAGAACGGCAACCTGCTGCCGGGCGTGTTCCATTGCGAGATTCCCGACAGCCGCGTGCGCGAAGCCGACGCAGCCGCCGCCATCCTCGGCGACGCCGTGTGGAAGGGGCTGCCGTGGGCCTGCGGCGCGGACGGCAAGCCGGTGCTGCCGACCACGACCGATCCGCGCGAGGCGCTGCTGAATTCGACGTGGCGCCCGTCGCTGTCGGTGACCGGCGCGGCCGGCATGCCGGCGCTCGCGGATGCGGGCAACGTGCTGCGTCCGCGCACCGCGTTCAAGCTGTCGCTGCGCCTGCCGCCGCTCGTCGACGCCGCGCAGGCCGTGCAGCAACTGAAAGAACTGCTCGAACTCGACCCGCCGTATAACGCGAAGGTCACGTTCAAGCCGGACGCGGGCGCCGCGACGGGCTGGAGCGCTCCGGATCTCGCGCCGTGGCTCGCGTCGTCGCTCGATGCCGCGTCGCGTCGCCACTTCGGCGCCGATTGCGCGTACATGGGCCTCGGCGGCACGATCCCGCTGATGAACGTGTTGCAGGAAGGTTTCCCGTCCGCCCAGTTCATGGTGTGCGGCGTGCTCGGGCCGAAGTCGAACGCGCACGGCCCGAACGAGTTCCTGCACGTGTCGTACGCGAAGAAGCTGACGGCGGCGGTCGCGGACGTGATCGCGACCGCGCGCTGAGCGCCACGACTGCCCGCCCCGACCTGACGGAACCTTGCCGATGACCGCCTTGCCGACGCCCGATACCGAACCGCTGCGCATGCGCGCCGAACCGCTGCATGCATTCGTCGCGGCACTCTGGGAACGGGCCGGCAGCAGCGAGCGGGAGGCACGGCTCGTCGCCGATCACCTGGTCGGCGCGAATCTCGCGGGTCACGATTCGCACGGGATCGGGATGATCCCGAACTACGTCGCGTCGTGGCGGGAAGGGCAGTTGCAGTTGAACGGGCACGCGTCGATCGTCCGCGACGGCGGCGCGGTGCTGACGATCGACGGCGGGCGCGGCTTCGGCCAGGTGATCGCGTTCGAGGCGATGGTCGAAGGGATCGAGCGTGCGCGGCGCATGGGCATCTGCGCGATCGGGCTGCGCGACGTGCATCATCTCGGCCGCATCGGGCACTGGGCCGAGCAGTGCGCGCGCGCGGGGCTCGTGTCGTTCCATTTCGTCAACGTGCCGGGTGACCTGCTGGTCGCGCCGCTGCACGGCACCGATCCGCGCTTCGGCACGAACCCGTTCTGCGCCGCGTATCCGCGTGCGGGCAGGCCGCCGCTGCTGCTCGATTTCGCGACGAGCGCGATCGCGTACGGCAAGACGCGCGTCGCGCACAACCAGGGCAAGCGCGTGCCGGCCGGGTCGCTGATCGACCATCGCGGCCAGCCGACCGACGATCCGGCCGTGATGCACGAGCAGCCGTTCGGCGCGCTGCTGCCGTTCGGGCTGCACAAGGGGTACGCGCTGGCGGCGATGTGCGAGATTTTCGGCGGTGCGCTCGTCGGCGGGCATACGACCTACGGCGACACGCTGCAGAAGACGAGCGCGATCGTCAACGGGATGCTGTCGGTGCTGATCGACCCGAAGGCATTCGATGCGGCCGATGCGGAGCGTGAAGCCGATGCGTTCGTCGCATGGGCCAAGGCGTCGCCGCAGGTCGGTGACGCGCCGGTACAGGTGCCGGGCGAGCCGGAAGAGACGAGCCGCGCGGCGCGCGGGGCCGGCGGCATTCCGGTCGATCGCGCGACGTGGCGGCAGATCCGCGAGAGCGCGGCGGCGGTCGGCTTCGACGACGCGGCGCTCGACGCGTGGACGCAGCGTTGCACGGAGCGTGCATGAGCTGGCAATCGGAGAAGGCGCACGGCGAGGAGATCGCGTATCAGCTCGCGCCGCTCGGCAAGGTCGAGGTCGCGCGGTTCTTCAGCGGGGCGGCGATGCGGCTCGATGGCGTGATGTTCGGCTTCATGTCGCGCGGGTCGCTGTTCCTGCGTGTCGACGACGTGAACCGTCCGGCGTTCGTCGCGGCGGGGATGGGGCCGTTCTCGTATGCGAGGCCCACGCGTACCGTCGCGCTGGAGGGCTACTACGAAACCCCGGCCGACGTGCTCGAGGATGCGGGTGCGCTGTTCGACTGGTGCCGCAGCGCGTATCGCGCGGCGCTGCTGGCGGGGCCGCCGAAGCGAAAGACGAGGGCGGCGGCGAAGCCGGTGCCGGAAGTGGAACCGGTGGTGAAGCGGGTGGCGAAAGCGACAGCGAAGCCGGCGGAGAAGTCTGCAGCAAAGCCGGCAGTGAAGCGGGCAACGAAACCGGCGGCCAAGCCAGCGGCAAAGGCGGCAGCGAAACCGACTGCGAAACCGGCAGCGAAACCAGCAGCAAAACCACCGGCGAAGCGCAAGCAAACCTGATGCCGGTCGAGCGAAGCGACACCTTCGCGAATTTCGCTTTCCTTTCTTTCGATCTCGAACGTGTCGGGGCGATTCGCGCGACGCTCGACGCATGACGGGTGCCAGGCGGTGCACCCGCGCAGGTGCGTAAAGTCATGCGGCTTGCCGCACCGCACATCCCCCGTGCTTCACAACGGCGGCCCCGGCGTTTATGATCGGCGCGGGTTGCACCCGTGACTGGCGCGGCCCGCGCCGGCCTCGCCGCCGGCTCCAACGAACGGCGCATCGTATGCCGCGCGGGACGCTTCCCCACTCATCATTCCAGACGGAGACAACCGATGCTCGTCCTGATTCTCGGTTTAGCGATCTTCCTCGGTGTGCACTCGATCCGGATCGTCGCGGACGGCTGGCGGTCGGCGACGATCGAGCGAATCGGCGAGAAAGGCTGGAAGGGCCCCTATGCGATCGCATCGATCGTCGGCTTCGTGCTGATCGTCTGGGGTTACGGCATCGCGCGCCAGGGCGCGACGCTGCTGTGGGTCTCGCCGGTCGGTGTGCGCCACCTCACCGGCATGCTGACCGCGATCGCATTCGTGCTGATCGCCGCCTCCTACGTGCCCGGCAACCGAATCAAGACGCTCGTCGGCCATCCGATGGTGGCCGGCGTGGCGGTCTGGGCGATCGCGCACCTGCTCGCGAACGGCACGCTGCACGCCGTCGTGCTGTTCGGCGCCTTCTTCGTCTGGTCGCTCGTCGATTTCGTCGTGTGGCGCGCGCGTGACCGCCGCGAAGGCGTTCGTTATCCGGCGGGCAGGCTGTCGGGCGACGTCGTGGCGATCGTGGCCGGGCTCGTCGTCTGGGCCGTCTTCGTGCTGTTCCTGCACGGCTGGCTGATCGGCGTGCGGCCGTTCGGCTAAGCCGCCAGGCACTTGCGCGGCCGAGCGGCTGAAAAACTGAGCGGCCGAGCGGCCGAGAAGCCGAGAAGCCAGGCGGTTGAGCAACTGACTGGCCGAGCGGCGCCGGCCAGCGCGCCGCCCGCCGAGGGCAACGGTCAGCGCAGTTTCGCGCCGGCCGTTTCGCCGAGTTGGGCCGGCTTGCGGCGCAGGAAATACGCCGCGACGATCGCGAGCGCCGTCGATACCGTGAACCAGAACTGGAAGCGCGAATCCGGGTTGAATGCCTGCGAGCCGAGCACGGCGACGAGCGCCAGCAGCGCGACCCAGTTCGACACCGGATAGAACCACGCGCGGAACGCCGCCGGGTCGCGTCGCTCGTGCTTCGTCTGCCGGCGCATCGCGAAGTGCGCGACGATGATGAAGATCCACACGATCATCACGAACGCGCCGCTGCTCTTCGCGAGCATCAGGAACAGGTCGCCGCCGCTCACGAAGTGAACGCCGAGGATCGACACGCAGATCGCGAGGCACAGCACGAGCGCGTTCATCGGCACGCCTTTCGCGTTGGTACGGCCGAACATCGCGGGCGCGTGACCGCGCTGGCTGAGCGAGAACAGCATGCGCGAGTTCGAGAACAGGAACGAGTTCATCACCGACATGAACGACACGAACAGCACGATCTTCATCGCGACGGCCGCGCCCGTGAAGCCCGCCATCCCGAACAGCGACACGTACGGCGATTTCAGGTTGGCCTTGTCCGTCCACGGCATGCACAGGATCAGGATCGACACCGAGCCGACGTAGAACACCATCACGCGCACGATCACGCTCTTGATCGCGCGGATCACGTTCTTACTTGGGTTCTCGGATTCGCCCGCCGCCACGGCCGCGATTTCGCTGCCGCCGAGCGAGAAGATCACGACCATCACGCCGGCAAGCACGGGAGAAATGCCGTTCGGCATGAAGCCGCCGTGATCCGTGAGGTTCACGAGCCCGGGTGCCGGAATGCGCGGCTGGAAGCCGAGCAGGATCGATGCGCCGAGCGCCATGAACACGACGATCGTCGCGACCTTCGCGAACGACAGCCAGTATTCCGCTTCGCCGAACGAGCGCACCGAGTACGCGTTGCTCGCGATCAGCGTCACGAGCATGAACAGTGCGCCGGCCCACACGGGCAGCCACGGCAGGAAATCGTTGAGGATCGCGCCGAGCAGGATCGCCTCGACGGTGATCGTCATCATCGACTTGAACCAGTACAGCCAGCCGACCGCGAAGCCGGCCCATTCGCCGAGATAGCTGCTCGCGTAGGTGGAGAACGAGCCGCTGTCGGGATTGCGGGACGCCATTTCGCCGAGCATGAACATGACGAGCGTGACGATCACGCCGCCGATCAGGTACGACAGGATCGCCGCGGGGCCGGCGGTCGCGATGATCGCGCCGGAGCCGACGAACAGGCCTGCGCCGATCACGCCGCCAAGCGCGATCATCGTGATGTGCCGTTGCTTGAGGCTTTGCCTCAAAGAATTGTCCTGCATCTCCTACCTCTAGTTATTGTTGGCCGGGAACGCATCGGGCAGCGGCGGCAACGTTCTGCCGCCGCAGGGACGCCGATGTCGGGGGAGCGTGTGTGACGCGATGTGCCGGGCCGCCGGCGGTGAGTCGGAATGGCGGCCGCGAAGTACCGGTCGGTGCCCGCGAGAGGGCGATGACGACGGCAACCCGGATTGTGGGCGGACACCGCCGTCACCGCAAACGAGATATGAGAAAGACGTCTTGCGGTTTGCTCATCAATTGCCGTGGCGGCGACAAGCGTGTGCGTGGGTCAGATCGGCTTGACGAACAACCCGATGGTCAGCAATGCGCCGATGCAGACGATCCCGATCCGCAGCACGCGTTCGTTCACGCGATGCAGCGCCCACGTGCCGAGCAGCCCGCCGACGACCGCTCCGCCGCCGAGCGCAAGCGCCTTGCCCCAGTGCAGGTGCGGCGACGTCAGGAACAGCACGACGGCCGATGCGTTCATCACGCCTGCGAGCGCGTTCTTCGTCGACATCGCGTGACGCGGCGACAGGCCGGCCATCGTCAGCACGGCCATCATCAGGAAGCCGAGCCCGCCGCCGAAGTAGCCGCCGTAGATCGCGATCATGAATTGCGAGAACGCGGCCGGGACGGTGCCGAGGTGGGCCGTGCCTTCGCCCGGCTTGCGGAAGAAACTGCCCCACGCGAATACGATCGTCGCGAACAGCACGAGCCACGGCACGAGGCGCGAGAAGATCGACGAAGGCGTCTTCAGCAACAGCAGCCCGCCGAGCGCGCCGCCGACCACGCTGATCGCGAACATCGCGCGAAACGACAGCTTGCCGACGCCGCGCACCATGTTGCGGCTCGCCCAGCCGGTCGTGACCTGAGCGGGAAACAGCGCGACCGTCGACGTGATGTTCGCCGAGAGCGGCGACATGCCCGACACGATCAGCGCGGGCAGTGTGACGAACGAGCCGCCGCCCGCGAGGGTGTTCTGCAGTCCGGCCCACAGGCCGGCGAGGATGACGAGAGCGAGCATGGGTGCGCGAACGGGGAGGTGGCTGGAGGCCCGCTTGCCGGAGGCGGGCAGGCGCGGCGGACGCTCGATGGTAATGCAGGATCGCGGACGCAGGAAGGCAGGCCGGGCGTTCTGCGCGATGCGGTGCAGGTCGTGGTGTGTCGACGCGCTGTTGCGCGGCCCGTCGATGGCGGCCGCGCCGATTGCAATCCCGGCGGCGACACCCGGACGACGCATGTCCGCTCACGCGGGAGATCGCCATGGAAAGCCGGATTTAACGCTTCATTACGATAGGTTTACCGGAAAGGTGCTAAATTCGCGCATCGATATCTCGAAAAGTGGCGAGGGTAGACAGATGCTGAAGAAATGGGCCGGAATGGCAGCGATGGTCGGCGCGATGGTGGCGGTCTCGGCGCCTGCCGTGGCAGGTGACACGAACAACGCACTGGGCGGCGCGCTCGGCGGTGTCGCGGG
>NZ_QOBB01000296.1:0-7408 GCF_024704855.1 Burkholderia sp. HAN2018
GGCGGCCGGCATGCTGCCCGTGCCGCCCTGCTCCGCTGCCGGCACTACGCGCGGCACTCCGCCGGCGCATATTTCGCAGGCAGCGTCGCGGCATCGCCCGGCAACGGCCCGGCTCCCGGCGCCGGCAGCGACGACGCGTCCTTGCCGGCGGCGAAGCACTCCCACGCGATCGCGCCGGCCTGCATCGCGCCCTTTTTGAGCGGCACGCGTGCGGTGGGCGCGTCGGCCTTGTCGGGCGCGGACGGCACGAGCACCAGCGTATTGGCGCCCGCCGCCGCGACGCGCGTGGTGAAGGCGACCGTGATCTGGCCGGTCTCGCCGTCGATCGCGACGGATTCGACGTTGCGGGTCGCGGCCGGCGGGCTGTAGCCGCCGTCGAGGCCCGCGCCGCTCGCGGCGTTGTCGGCGACGGCCAGCCGCGCGGACGACGCGAGCGCGAGCCCCTCGCCGACACGCGAGCGCGCAAGGTAATCCTGGTACGCGGGAATCGCATAGGCGGCGATCACGCCGACGATCGCGAGCACGATCATCAGTTCGATCAGCGTGAAGCCGGCCGGCCGCCAGCGCGGCGGCGACCGGTTTGCGCGCCGCAGGTCGGCGGCAACACGACGGAACAGGGAAACGGAAAAGGCTTCGAACATGGCAGGCTCCGGAAACGAAAAACGCCTGCCGTTAAAGGCAGGCGTCTCGATCGTAGCCAGCAGGCCGCGAATCCGGCAGTCGGCCGGATGGCCAGTGTCAGTGTGCGCGCGGTGCGCCGCTGCGCCGCCTGAGCGCGTAACCGATCGCCACCACAAACAGCGCGCCCGCGATGCTCGCACCGTAGAGCACCGGCTGCGTGTCGAGCACCGGCCAGCGGTCGCCGACCGGGTCGTTCACGATCAAGCCGCCCGCGATCCAGCCGAGCAGCCCGGCGCCGAGCGCCACGACGATCGGGAAACGGTCGAGCAGCTTCAGCACCAGCGTGCTGCCCCACACGATGATCGGCACGCTGACGACGAGCCCGAAGATCACGAGCGGGATCCGGTGCGACGGGTCGGCCTGCTCGGCCGCGCCGGCGATCGCGATCACGTTGTCGAGGCTCATCACGGCGTCGGCGATCACGATCGTCTTCACGGCGTCCCACAGCCGGCTGGCCGGCTTGATGTCGTCGTGCGCGTCGGCGGCCGGCGCCATCAGCTTGATGCCGATCCACAGCAGCAGCAACCCGCCGCCGAACTTCAGGAACGGCACGTCGAGCAGCGCAACCGCGAACGTGATCAGCGCGACGCGCAGCAGGATCGCACCCGCGGTGCCCCAGACAACACCGCGCAGCCGCTGGTTCGCGGGCAGGTTGCGGCATGCGAGCGCGATGACGACGGCGTTGTCGCCGCCGAGCAGGATATCGATGATGACGATCTGGAGCACGGCGCCCCAGTGCAGCGACGTCAGGAATTCGAGCATGGGGTGATGTGCAGGACAGTGGCGGCCTGGCAGGCGGCCTGGTTCATCGCCGGCACATGCACGACGCATGCCCGGTGGGTGCTTACGAATTCATTGCGCGAGCATAACAAAAAACGCCGGCTAGGCCGGCGTTTTTTGCAGGACGAACCCAGGGGGAAATATTACAGCGCCTTCTTCAGCAGACGGCCCATTTCCGACGGGTTGCGCGTGACGGTGATGCCGCACGCTTCCATGATTTCCAGCTTCGCTTCGGCCGTATCCGCACCGCCCGAGATCAGCGCGCCGGCGTGGCCCATGCGCTTGCCCGGAGGCGCCGTGACGCCAGCGATGAAGCCGACGACCGGCTTCTTCATGTTGTCCTTGATCCACTCGGCGGCATTGGCTTCGTCCGGACCGCCGATTTCGCCGATCATCACGACTGCGTCCGTATCCGGATCGTCGTTGAACATCTTCATCACGTCGATGTGCTTCAGACCGTTGATCGGGTCGCCGCCGATACCGACTGCCGACGACTGGCCGAGGCCGAGTGCCGTCAGCTGCGCGACGGCTTCATACGTCAGCGTGCCCGAACGCGACACGACGCCGATGCGGCCCTTGCGGTGGATGTGACCCGGCATGATGCCGATCTTCAGTTCGTCCGGCGTGATCGTGCCCGGGCAGTTCGGCCCGAGCAGCAGCGTCTTGCGGCCTTCGCGACGCATGCGGTCCTTCACTTCGATCATGTCGCGCACGGGAATGCCTTCCGTGATGCAGATCGCGAGATCGAGGTCGGCTTCGACCGCTTCCCAGATCGCAGCAGCTGCGCCTGCCGGCGGAACGTAGATGACCGACACGGTCGCGCCGGTTTCTGCCTTCGCTTCCTTGACGCTCGCGTAGATCGGAATGCCTTCGAAATCTTCGCCGGCCTTCTTCGGGTTCACGCCCGCGACGAATGCTTCGCGGCCGTTTGCGTATTCACGGCAGGCGCGCGTATGGAACTGACCGGTCTTGCCGGTAATGCCCTGCGTGATGACCTTCGTGTCCTTGTTGATCAGAATCGACATGTATTTTGACCTCTGTTCGATTGGCGTCGCGTGCAAGCCGCGCCGCCATACCTATTCATTGAGCGCGCTTACTTGCCTGCGGCAGCCGCGACAACCCTCTGCGCAGCTTCTTCCATGCTGTCCGCCGAGATGATCGGCAGGCCCGAATCGGCCAGCATCTTCTTGCCGAGGTCTTCGTTCGTGCCCTTCATGCGCACGACGAGCGGCACGTTCAGGTTCACGGCCTTCGAACCGGCGATCACGCCTTCCGCGATCACGTCGCAGCGCATGATGCCGCCGAAGATGTTCACGAGGATCGCCTTCAGGTCCGGGTTCTTCAGCATCAGCTTGAACGCTTCCGTGACCTTCTCCGTCGTCGCACCACCGCCGACGTCCAGGAAGTTCGCCGGTTCGCCGCCGAACAGCTTGATGGTGTCCATCGTCGCCATCGCGAGGCCTGCGCCGTTCACGAGGCAGCCGATGTTGCCGTCGAGCGAGATGTACGCGAGGTCGAACTTCGACGCTTCGATTTCAGCCGGATCTTCTTCGTCCAGGTCGCGGTACGCGACGATTTCCGGGTGACGGAACAGCGCGTTCGAGTCGAAGTTGAACTTCGCGTCGAGTGCGATGACCTTGCCGTCGCCGGAGACGTTCAGCGGGTTGATTTCAGCCAGCGATGCATCGGTTTCCCAGAATGCCTTGTACAGGCCTTGCAGGATCGCGCGCGCTTGCGGAATCGAAGCAGCCGGCACGCCGATCTTCGCGGCGAGGTCGTCAGCCTGGGCGTCGAGCAGGCCCGTCGACGGCTCGACGATGACCTTGTGGATCAGTTCCGGGTGCTTTTCGGCGACTTCCTCGATGTCCATGCCGCCTTCGCTCGAACCCATCAGCACGATCTTTTGCGAGATGCGGTCGACGACGAGGCTGACATACAGTTCCTGCTTGATGTCCGCGCCTTCTTCGATCATCAGACGGTTGACCTTCTGGCCTTCCGGACCGGTCTGGTGCGTGACGAGCTGCATGCCGAGGATCTGGTTCGCGTATTCGCGGACCTGCTCGATCGACTTCGCCACCTTCACGCCGCCGCCCTTGCCACGGCCACCCGCGTGAATCTGAGCCTTCACGACCCATACCGGGCCGCCGAGCTCTTCTGCCACCTTGACGGCCTCGTCAACCGAGAACGCCGGCTTGCCGCGCGGTACCGCGACTCCGAATTTCCGCAGGATTTCCTTACCCTGGTACTCGTGAATCTTCATGCGTGATTCCCTTCAGTCTGAGAGTTGGATGAAAAGTCGCTTTAGACGCTTCTTCGAATGATTTCCGTTCATTCCTTCGTGCTGCCATCACCGGGCAAATCCGGCCGAAGCGGGCCATACCACCGCGGGTAATACTGCCGCACGACCTCGCCGTCGAACCGCAACGCCCGGCAGCGGCCGAGCTGGAAAGGCGGTTCGGCGTGCACGTCGCCCTGATCCGGCCCTTCGCCGCCCTCCTCGCGCACGTTCCACACGTCACCGGCGAACGCCTGGATCGCTGCCGTCGGCAGCACGGCGCACAGTTCGGTGAGATGGGAACAGCCTGCGACGCCGGCGAGCAGCCGGTTCGCGTTGCGGCGGAAATTGCGGAAGAGGTTGAGCCCGATGAGGGCCCGATAGGCGGGGGAAGCGGATTGACAGTGACCGGGATAGGGAACCCATTCCGAAGACGCTTCGGCGTCGACGACATTGAGGTCACGATCGATAGTCACGCGCAGCCAGAGTTCGTGGATCGGCAGGCCCTGGGGCCGGATGCCCGACGCAAGCGCGACATCGCGCGGCTTGTGGTCGGTCAGGCAGGCTTCGATGTCCCACAAGCCGTCGCCGCGCTCGTAAGCTTCCGCTCGGATTGCGCGTCGATGTCGCAACTGACGGGGCACGGGCTCGGATAGCGGCATGCTGGAGGTTGAGGCCGAAGAGGAAAACCCACGGATTTTAGCATATTGGGTATTTGAGACACTTTGACGCGACGGCGGGTATTCCCGCCTGTCCGGAAGCAGTTGCGTTGCAGCAAAATCGCGCGCCACGCGCGCGATCGGCACGGTCAGTCGTCGATCGGGAAATCGTCGCCGACCTTCAGCAACTTCACGATGGTCGCGCTCGAGAAGCCCCGCGCGGCGAGAAAGCGCGCCTGCTTCGCCCGCTCGGCCGGCGTTTGCGGCAGTGCACCGAATTTCTTGCGCCAGACCGCCTGCGCACGCGCCCATTCGGTCTCGCGAAGCTGCGCGTTCACCTCCTCGACGAGCGTGTCGCCGACCGCATGGCGCTTCAGCTCGCTGACGATGCGTGCGACGCCGACACGCGACGCGCGGCGATGCACGAGACTCTCGGCAAAACGCGCATCGGACAGCCAGCCTTCCTGTTCCAGCGCATCGAGCACGGGTTCGACGGATTCGTCTTCGCCGACGTAGGGCGCGAGCTTGCGCGCGAGTTCCGCGCGGCTGTATTCACGCCTGGACAGATAGCCAAGCGCACGCCCCTTCAAGGACCGCGGCGGCTTCGACGATTTACGTTCGCCGGCGGCGGGCGCATCACCGGAAGACGTGCCGGCAGAAGCACCCGACGCTCGACGCGTGCGGCGCGGATGCTGGCTGCTGCGCGTGTAGACATCTTCCCTGGCCGGCGCCGACGCATCGGCTGTGCGATCGCCAGGGAAACTGACACCGGAGACGCGACGACGGGAGCGGTCGTGCGCGTCGAACGATTCATCGTCGTCGAACGGATCGTCCGGTGCGGCAATCTCAAACGAAACGAGGGCATCGTCGGATGCCCTCGTCGCGGTGCGGTTCGCGGCATGGCTGCCCGCGACCCGCCGATCGGCGCTCGAGGATCCGGCTCGCCGGCCGGGACGACCCGCCGCTTCGGGCGCGTCGCTCTCCTCCGGCTCGCCAGCCTGACCTCGGCGCCCGACCATCACTCTTCTTCGTCCACCGCCTCGGCTTCGTTGCCTGCACCATCGGGCATTGCGACGACGCCGAGCGATTCGCGGATGCGGTTCTCGATCTCGCGCGCGATTTCCGGATTCTCGCGCAGGAATTCACGCGCGTTGTCCTTGCCCTGGCCGATCTTCTCGCCGTTGTAGCTGTACCAGGCGCCGGCCTTGTCGACGATCTTCGCCTGCACGCCGAGATCGATGATCTCGCCCTGACGCGAAATGCCTTCGCCATACAGGATGTCGAAGATCGCTTCGCGGAACGGCGGCGACACCTTGTTCTTGACGACCTTCACGCGGGTTTCGTTGCCGATCACCTCGTCGTTCTTCTTGATCGAGCCGATCCGGCGGATGTCGAGACGCACCGACGCATAGAACTTCAGCGCGTTACCGCCCGTCGTGGTTTCCGGGTTGCCGAACATCACGCCGATCTTCATACGAATCTGGTTGATGAAGATCACCAGGCAGTTCGTGCGCTTGATCGTGCCGGTCAGCTTGCGCAGCGCCTGCGACATCAGGCGGGCCTGCAGGCCCGGCAGCGAATCGCCCATCTCGCCTTCGATTTCGGCCTTCGGCACGAGCGCCGCGACCGAGTCGATGACGATCATGTCGATCGAGCCCGAGCGCACCAGCGCATCGGTGATTTCCAGCGCCTGCTCGCCGGTGTCCGGCTGCGAGATCAGCAGCTCCGGCACATTCACGCCGAGCTTCGACGCGTACTGGACGTCGAGCGCGTGCTCGGCGTCGATGAACGCTGCGGTGCCGCCCAGCTTCTGCAGCTCGGCGATGACCTGCAGCGTGAGCGTGGTTTTACCGGACGATTCCGGGCCGTAGATCTCGACCACCCGGCCGCGCGGCAGGCCGCCGACGCCAAGCGCGATGTCGAGACCCAGCGAACCCGTGGAGACGACCTGGATATCTTCCGCCGCCTCGCCGTCGCCCATGCGCATGATCGAGCCCTTGCCGAACTGCTTCTCGATCTGGGCAAGCGCGGCGGCCAGCGCCTTGCTCTTCTCGGCGGTCATCCCGGAGCCCTTCTTGCTATCTTCCATGAATCGTCCTTTGCTATGATGAGCAGCGTCTGTCAGAGGCGCGCCCGCTTTCAAGCGCTGCCCACGAATGCAGACACTGTATAAAAAAACAGTGTTTTGTGCAAGCCCGCAATGCAGGCTGCGTTGTACACGAATAACTTCGGAGACAGCCGGCCGGCGCGAACGCCCCGCCGGCCATCGGTCAGCACCATGCGAATTCTCATCGCGGAAGACGACAGCATACTCGCGGACGGCCTCACCCGGTCACTCCGCCAATCGGGCTATGCGGTCGACCACGTGAAGAGCGGCGTCGATGCCGATACGGCACTGTCGATGCAGACGTTCGACCTGCTGATCCTCGACCTCGGGCTCCCGAAAATGTCCGGGCTCGACGTGCTCAAGCGCCTGCGCGCCCGCAATTCCAACCTCCCCGTGCTGATCCTGACGGCCGCCGACAGCGTCGACGAGCGCGTGAAGGGGCTCGACCTCGGCGCCGACGACTACATGGCCAAGCCGTTCGCGCTCAACGAGCTCGAGGCGCGCGTGCGCGCGCTGACCCGGCGCGGTGCGGGCGGCGGCCCGACCGTCGTGCGCCACGGCTCGCTCGCGTTCGACCAGGTCGGCCGCATCGCGTATGCGAACGATCGCGTGCTCGACCTCTCCGCGCGCGAGCTCGGCCTGCTCGAGGTGCTGCTGCAGCGGATCGGCCGGCTCGTGTCGAAGGAGCAGCTCGTCGACCATCTGTGCGAATGGGGCGAGGAAGTCAGCAACAACGCGATCGAAGTCTACGTGCACCGGCTGCGCAAGAAGATCGAACCCAGCGGCGTACGGATCTCGACCGTGCGCGGCCTCGGCTACTGCCTCGAGAAGGCGGCGCCGGCCACGCCCGCCGACTCGGCCGCGCCCCAGCCCGCGGTGGCCGGCACGCCGCTGCGCTGACCCCGG
>NZ_QOBB01000297.1:0-7347 GCF_024704855.1 Burkholderia sp. HAN2018
CCGGCCTGCGGCTGGCTCGCGACGGGCGCAGGCTCGTCGGCCACGCGGGCGGGACGCGACAGGTAGGTCGCGGCGAGGCCGACGGCAATCAGCGCAGCGACCGCGCCACCGGCGTAGACAGGCAGCCGGCGCTTGCGCGATCCGGCGATGGCCTGGCCGTGCTGGGCGCCGGGCGGCACGGAAGCGCCGCCTGACGACGCTGACGACGATGCGGCGGGATACGGTGCGGCCGTACTGGCGGCACTGACACCGACACCGGCACCAGCGCCTTCAGCCGCGAACGCGTCCGCTTTCGCGGAACCCGCCGCACCACGCGCGCCGATGTCCGTATCGGGTCTTGCGGATCGCGCGCCGGTTTCGTCGTGCGGGTCGGTGCGTGCAGTGGCCGGTTCTTTCGCGCGTTCGACGTCTCCATTCGGCGCATCGGATTCAACCGGTTTCGCGGCCGGCCGGGACGCATGCGCTGCGGAAGCTGCGAGCGCTCCCGCAGCCGCCGTGGCGGCTGCGCCGTGCGTGGCCGCTTTCAACGTTGGAGACACATCATCGGTTTCCGGCTTGCCGTCCGACACACCGGGCGATGCGGATACCGTGTCCGTAGGCGTCGACACGGGGCCTGCACCCGCCTGCGTCGGCGGCGCAGCGCTACCCGAAGCGGCCCCACCCGCACCAATCGAAGTCGCCGCGGCAGCCGACGCGGTCCCGGCCTCGACAGAAGCCGCCCCCTTGTCTCCCCCGCCCCTGCCCGCATCGCCCACGGGCGGCACGGCGGGCGCGCCATACCCGCTGCCCGTCCGGTCGAAGTCCCGCAACCCGAGTTCCGCCGCGAATGCCGCGACCGATTCCGGCCGGTCCGGAATCCGCAACTGCAGCGCATGATCGACGGCCGCGAGAAAAGCCGGGCTGTACACCTCGCCGGCCGGCAGTTCACGCGACGCGAGCGGCCGGTACGTGTCCTTGATGCTGCGCACGACGGCCGCCGGCGGCAACTCGCCGGTGATCATCGCGTGCATCACCGCGCCGAGCGCATAGAGATCCGTCCACGGCCCCTGGCTGAACGCGGGATCGTCGGTGTATTGCTCGATCGGCGCGTAGCCGGGCTTGATCATCATCGCGCCGTCGTCGACCAGATCGCCGATCCGTTTGCGCGCCGCGCCGAAGTCGAGCAGGATCGCGCTGCCGTTCGGGCGGATCAGCACGTTGTCGAGCGCGACGTCGCGATGGAAGCACTGCGCGCGATGCAGCGTGTCGAGCGCGCCGAGGAGCGCGCCGACGATGTTGCGCAACTGCGTCTCGCTGATCCGCATCCCGCCGTCGAGCAGCTGCTTGAGCGTGCGCCCCTCGTAGAACGGCATCACCATGTACGCGGTGCCGTGGCTTTCCCAGAAATGCAGGACCTTGACGAGCCCCGGATGGTCGAATTGCGCGAGCAGGCGCGCTTCGTTGAGGAACGCGCCGCGCCCCGCGTCGAATGCCTGCGCGAACCGCTCGGAGCGCAGCGACACCGTATAGTCGCCGCCGCGCGTGGCCAGCATCGACGGCATGTACTCCTTGATCGCGACCGCGCGCCGCAACGTGCGGTCGAACGCGCGATAGACGATCCCGAAGCCGCCGATGCCCAGCACCTCGTCGAGCTGCAATTCGCCGAGGCGATGGCCGAGCGGCAGCGGCCGCACCGTGAATTCGGATGCGTCGCCGCGTGTCGCCGTGTCGTGCTCGTTGTCTCTCGATCCAGCGTCCTTCATCTCCACCACCTCTCGAAACCGCGTCCTTTCCGCCCGCCGCCGCGCCGGCGGCCCGCCGTCCTTCTGTCCGGCCGCTAACCGCCGCCGAACAGCGTCAGGAACAGCGCGTTGTCGGGCGTGCCCGTGTGCGCGTGCGTGCGCAGCGGCGATCCGTCCGCGCGGTTGGTCCACCAGAAGCTGGTGCCGCCGTGCGGATCGAAGTAACCGGACAGCCCCGGCCACGCGGCCGGTGCCGGCCGCTCCGGCAGCGGCGCCGGCGTGCCGTCGACGATGTCCGCGTGCCTGTCGACGCCCGGCGCGAGCCGTACGCGTTCGAGCGTCCGCTCGAGATCACCCGGCGCGCGAGCGTGGCGGATCGCATCGAGCAGCGCCTGTCCGACCTGCCAGTAGAACGCGTCGGCGGCGTCCGGCAGCCCGCTCCAGTAATCGGCCGCACGCATCGGCAGCGTGACGATCACCGGGTAGTAGCGCCCCACGCGGTCGCAGCTCGGCGCGAGGCAGCCCGGCTGCACGCACGACGCGCCGGCGCCCGCCGGTATCAGGAAATTCCAGACCGGCGCGACCGTGTAATGGCGCTCGATCTCGTCCGCGCCGCGCTGGCGCATCGCGGCCATCCCCTGCTGGAGCCAGCGCTCCCACCACAGCGCGAGCGCATGCGGCAGCCGGCTGTTCACGAAGTCGCCGGCGCCGGGAATCTTCCCGTACCAGGCCGGCGCATCGCCGTCGGTACGCGTGAACGGCGGTGTCGGGCTCATGGCTTCGGAGGGCATGTAAAGGACTCCATCTGGGGCAGCCTGAACGGGTTGCGGACACTGCCCGCATTCACTTGCAGCACGACCGGTTTGCCGTCGACCGTGAAGCGCGCAATCATCTGGTCGGAGCCGCGCCCGGCCGATACGGCCGCGCGGTCGAACAGCCGGTGCAGCGCCCACGGCCCGTCGGTCGAGAAGCCGTCGGTCGCGCCGGCCTGCCCCGACACCTGCAGCCGCACCTGGTTGCTGCCGCGCGGGCCCGGCCAGTCCACCGCGCTCTGCACGAGCGGGCCGTGCGCGTAGCGGACGATCTGCCCGTCGACGTCGAGCACCATCTCCGTGATCGACGGGTCCATTTCGAGCGGCTGGATCTGCACCTTCAGCTGCGCGGTGCGCGCACCGCCGCCGAAATAGGCGTCGCGGATCACCGCCGCCTTCTCGAACGACGCCAGCATCGCGGCGGCCGACGGATCGGCGTCCGCATTGCGGTTCGCGAAGCGCCACGGGTGCGACGTCGTATCGACGATCGACTGCAGGTTCTTCTGGAAGAAGTCGTCCATCAGGCCGCCGGGTGCGAACATCTGCGCGAAATCCGCCGGCGCGACGTCACGCGACGATCCGCGCGCGAACGGATAGCGCCCGGCGATCGCCTGCCGGCAGAAGTCGCCGACGTTCGCGCCGGCCCGCGTCGCGACGCTGCGCTGCTCGACGGTCGCGACGCTGCCGTTCGCGACGTTCGACAGGTCGTCGAGCACGTCGCGGAACGGCGTCGGCAGGCGGCCGGCCTGTGCGCGCAGCTTCGCCGGCGCGTCGGACGGCGGCGGCTGCGCGCCGCTCCTCAATGCGTCGTCGGTGGCCGTCAGGTAGGTGTACAGCGCGTCGATCGACTTCAGCACGTCGTTGAACGCCTGGGCCTGGTCGCCGCTGCCCGGCGCGAACGCGCGCAACCCGGCGAAGTGGCTGTCGACGATCTGCTCGGCGCTCGCGGGCGCTGCCGCGGACGTGTTCGCGTCGCTTCCCTTGCTCGCGAAGATCTGCGACAGCGAGCTGCGCGCCTCGTCGACCTTGTCCTGCGCGCGCGTGGCGAGATTGCGCGCCCCGCCGCCCGGTGCATCGCCGAGCGCCGTATCGCGCGCGAGCGCGACCATCAGCCGCGTGAGCGGCGAATCGGCGGACGACAGCGCGCGTGCCACCTGGATGCTCTGCGCGAGCGTCGCGGTGCGCTGCAGCTTGATGTCGGCGAGATAGTCGTCCCAGATCTTCAGGTAGTCGTTCAGGTACAGCTGGCGGATATCGCGGGCCCACGCGGCCGCGTCGTTCGGCCCGGGAATCTCGGAAAGCCCGAGGTTCAGCACCCACACTTCCTCGCGCCCGTAGGCCTCGACCTCGCCGGCCATGCGCGGCGCGAACACGTTGCGATAGCCGTTGCGCGTATAGAGGCCCGGCACGCCGTCCGACAGCGGCTTGCCGCCCTGGCGGCGGAACACCAGCGACGCGTCGGGGCCGACCGCGCGCGCGACGCTGAAGTCGAACGCGGCGGTGGCCGGCCGCAGCGTCAGCGTGAGCTGCCGGTACAGCCGCTGCGAGAACGGCACCTGCCGCAGCCGGTCGCGCACGTCGGCCACGAGCCGCTCGTTCATCGGATACGGCGATACCGCGACGCGGCCGCCGAACAGCGCGGCGAGATGCGCACGCAGCGCGGTGCGTTCGGCCGGCGAGAAATCGGGCGGCAGCGCGCGTTCCATTTCGAGATCGACGACGGCCTGCACGAACGCGGGATCGTAGTGCGCGCTGTCGTACAGCATCAGGTACGCCTTCAGCGCCGCATACGCGAATTCGGTCTCGTCGGGCCGTGCGTCGCGCAGCGCGGCCTCCATCCGGCTCGCGGCGATCGGCAGCAGCACGTCCTCGAGCGCGCGCCGGTACACGGCGTCGACGGCCTCGTCGATCTTCTCGCCCTGGAACAGCCCCCACCGGTACGCGAGCGGCGGATGCTGCAGGTCGACGCCACCGGTATTCGCGAGGCCGCCGAGCGCGTCGAGCACGGGCAGCAGGCGGGCGACGTCGGCCGCATCGGAGAATTTCGCGCCGGCAATCTGCGCATCGACGGCCGGCACGCGCGCGCCGATCTGGTCGAGATACGCGCGATTGTTCGAATAGCTGCGCAGCCAGGCAACCAGCACGGCCACGCACACCAGCGCGAGCAGCACGTAGCCGGCGATCTGCAGCACGCGCCGTTTCTGATGCCAGCGCAGGTCGCTGCCGGCGAGCGACGCTTCGCGGAAGATGTGCTCCTGCAGCAGCGACTTCAGGAAGAAGCTGCGGCCGGTCGAGCCGACCTGCGCGACCGGCGGCACGCCCTCGATCTTCAGGAAGCGCTTGATGCCGCTCATCACGCGATCGAACGCGGTGCCCTCCTGCGTGCCGCTCGTCAGGTAGACGCCGCGCAGCATCGGCATCGGTTCGTAGCTCGACACGGAAAACACCTCGGCGACGAACTGGCCGAGCATGTCCTGCAGGTCGGCGATCTGCTGCGGCAGCAGGTACGTCATCTCGCGCTGGCGCGCGTCGGTCTGCGCGGCGAGCAGTTCGGGCAGCCCGTCGTTCAGCCGCTGGTGCAGCAGCCGGTATTCGCGGTCGAATGCCGCACGCAGGTCGAAACCCGGCGCCTCGCTCTGCGCGAGCGGGAACGTGAAACCCCACACCTGCGCGCATTCCGCGCGGCCGTAGTTGCCGAAATACTCGGCGAAGCCTGCGAGCAGGTCGGCCTTCGTCACGAGCAGGTACACGGGAAAGCGGATGCCGAGCTGCGCGCGCAGTTCGAGCAGCCGCTTGCGCAGCACCATCGCGTGCTGCGTGCGCTCGGCCTCCGACGCGCCGAGCAGGTCGGCCACGCTGATCGTCAGCATCGCGCCGTTCAGCGGCTGCCGCGTGCGGTACTTCTTCAGCAGGTCGACGAAGCCTTTCCATTCGGCCTCGTCGAGCGCACGGTTGCCCTCGTGTGTCGTATAGCGGCCGGCCGTGTCGATCAGCACCGCGTCGTTCGTGAACCACCAGTCGCAATGCCGCGTGCCGCCCACGCCGCGAATCGCCGCGCGGCCGAACTGCTCGGCGAGCGGAAAACTGAGCCCGGAATTCACGAGCGCGGTGGTCTTGCCCGAGCCCGGCGCGCCGATGAACACGTACCACGGCAACTGGTACAGATACTGGCGCGACATCCGGTCGAACCAGCGCGGCAGGCCCTTGCGCACGGTGTCGGCCTGCCCGAAGCGGACCTTCTTCAGCAGCGTCGCGGCTTCGTCGAAGCGGCTGCGCAACTCGTCGAGCTGCGCTTTCGCCGGATCGTCGGCGGTGGCCGGCCCGGGCGCCGCTTCGCGCAGCTGGTTCAGCAACTGCGCGTTGAGCCGGCCGGCGCGCCAGCTGCGCCACGCGACGCGCGCCCCCCACGCGACGAACAGCACCGCGATCGTCAGCCCGCGCGCCCAGCCGCTTTCGAGCGGGCGGACCTCGGCGAACGCGAACAGCGGGCCCGCGAGCCACACGAAGCACGCGAGCACGACGAGACCGGCGAAGGTCCAGATCTCCCGCGACGGCAACGGCCGGACGAAACGCGCGACAGCCTGGTTCATGTCAGTTGGCCCCCTGCGTTGCGCTCGCGCCGACGGCGGCACTGCCGGGCGCCGGCAGCAGCGTGATCTCGACGCGCCGGTTCAGCGCGCGATTCGCGGGCGAATCGTTCGGCGCGACCGGGTCGAGCGTGCCGCGCCCTTCCGCCGCGAGCCGTTCCGGATGATCGAGCCGCGCGGCGATCATGCCGCGCACGGCTTCCGCGCGTTCGCGCGACAGGTCCCAGTTCGACGCGAAGCGCGCCGTATGCACGGGCGTGTCGTCCGTATAACCGGTCACGCGCACGTTGCCGGGCACCTTGTCCAGCGCATCGGCCACACGGGCGAGCACCGGCACGTAGCGGTCGATCACCGACGTCGCCCCCGACTTGAACAACCCGTCGCCGCGCAGCACGATCACGCTGCGATCGGCGGCGTCGCGCACCGACACGAGTCCGGCCGCGATCTCCGGTTCCAGGAACTTCGCGATGCGCGGGGCCGGTGCCGGGCGCGGCGGCGCCTGCGCGGGCTGCAGCTTCGGCACGTGCAGCGCGTCGATCGACGCGAACAGCCGGTCCGAATGCCCGGCGAGCGCGATCCGCAGCCCGACGAACACGCCGAAGCCGATCAGCAGCGCGAGCGCCACGCACACCCACAGCGGCACGACGAACCGGCGCGCGACATCGCGTGTGACGACGTCGCGCCAGTGCGGCGACAGCGCCGGCTCGAATTCGCCGCGCACCGAGCGGATCGTGAGCGCGAGCTGGTGGCGCAGCGCGTCGAGCTGCGCATGGCCGTTGTCGAGCACGCGATAACGGCCCTCGAAGCCGAGCGCGAGACAGAAATACAGCAGCTCGAGCAGGTCGAGATGCTGGCGCGGCTGCTGCGACAGGCGTTCGAGCAGGTGGAAGAATTTCTCGCCGCCCCAGGTCTCGTTGTGGAACGACACGAGCAGGCTGTGCGACGACCACACGCTGCCGCCCCACGGCGTCAGCGCGGCCGCCTCGTCGAGCGCCGTGCACAGGCAGTAGCGCGCGCCGATGATCGCTTCCGACGGCACGCCGGCCTCCTGCGCGCGC
The DNA here is from genome assembly GCF_024704855.1 of Burkholderia sp. HAN2018. NCBI lineage: Bacteria > Pseudomonadati > Pseudomonadota > Betaproteobacteria > Burkholderiales > Burkholderiaceae > Burkholderia > Burkholderia sp. HAN2018. Next base: position 7,179 of record NZ_QOBB01000297.1, read on the forward strand.
GCCTCGAACTGCCGGATCTCGACGACGAGATGCTCGCGCAGCCACGCGGGATTCGGGTGATGGACGGTCGAACGGATCTGCGGCACGAGGTTGAGCAACGGATTCGCGGCCGCGACGAGCGGGTTCGTGCCGCTCGCGGCCCAGCGCCCGGGGCGCGGCTGCGTCGCGG
>NZ_QOBB01000298.1:0-7232 GCF_024704855.1 Burkholderia sp. HAN2018
ACCCCGTGCCAGGCGAGGCAGTCGTGCCCGGCGAGCGCGTCGGGCGTATCCGGCTCGCCGCGCCGCGCCAGATACGCCGCGCTCGCGCACAACACGCGCCGCTGCGGCGCCAGCACGGTTGCGACGAGGCGCGTGTCCTCGAGCGGGCCGATGCGCACCGCGAGATCGACGTCGGAGCCGAGCCGCGCGCCCTGCAGGTCGACCATGCTGTCGGTCAGCACGAGGTCGACCTGCAGCGCCGGATGACGCTGCATGAACGCGGCCAGCGCGGCCACCAGATGCCGCCGGCCGAACGGCGCCGGACAGTCGACGCGCAGCAGCCCGCTCGGCTCGTCGTGCTGGCTGTGCAGGTCTTCCTGCAGGCCGCGCAGCTCGGCCAGCATCCGCGTCGCGCGCCCGTACAGCAACTGCCCGGCCTCGGTGGGCCGCAGCGCATGCGTGGTGCGATGCAGGAGGCGGATGCCGAGCTGTGCCTCGAGCCGGTCGATGCGCCGCGTGACCGACGACGCGGCGACGCCCAGCCGGCGGGCGGCCGCCGAGAAGCTCTGCTGGTCGACCACGTCGACGAACAGCGCCAGGTGCGGGGAAAGGAAATCGTCCATTCGGTGCCTTCGGATTTGGCTATGCGTTCATCGCAAAACAATCATCCGCTTTTGCGGGTTTCCGCGTCAAACCGGGCCGACTAGACTGCGTTCATCCATTTCACTCGCTGCACGCCCCACCCCACCGGGCCGCGCGGCAGCCAACCGCCACGGAGATCACCATGCGCAGCATCCGCTTCGACGCCCCCGCCGCCGACATCGAGTCGCTCGACGCGCGGGTCAGGGAAATCGACACGCCCGTACCGGCCGACGGCCAGATGCTGATCGAGGTGCACGCGGCCGGCGTGAACCCGAGCGACGTGAAGGCCGCGCTCGGCCGCATGCCGCACGCGGTGTGGCCGCGCACGCCCGGGCGCGACTGGGCCGGCATCGTGCGCAGCGGCCCGGAAGGCTGGATCGGCGCGCCGGTGTGGGGCTCGGGCGGCGATCTCGGCGTCGGGCGCGACGGCTCGCATGCGCAATGGCTCGTGCTCGACGCGGCATTGGTGCGCCGCAAGCCCGCCGTGCTGACGCTCGACGAAGCGGCCGGCGTCGGCGTGCCGTTCGTCACCGCCTACGAAGGCTTGCGCCGCGCCGGCATGCCGACGGCCGGCGACGTCGTGCTCGTGTTCGGCGCGAACGGCAAGGTCGGCCAAGCCGCGATCCAGCTCGCGACCGCGCACGGCGCCACCGTGATCGGCGTCGAGCGCAGCGCCGGCGGCTATCGCGGCCATGCATCGGGCGACGTGCACATGATCGACGCGTCGAAAGAACCGGTGGCCGACGCGGTGCGCGCGGCGACCGGCGGCCGCGGCGCGGACATCGTCTACAACACGGTCGGCAGCCCGTACTTCGAAGCGGCGAACGCGTCGATGGCGATCGGTGCACGGCAGATCTTCATCTCGACGATCGAGCGCAGCGTGCCGTTCGACATCTTCGCGTTCTATCGCGGCCAGCACACGTTCGTGGGCGTCGATTCGCTGCAGCTCGGCGGCGCCGCGGTCGCGCAGATCCTCGACACGCTCGCGCCCGGCTTCGGCAACGGCACCCTGCGCCCGTTCCCGATCGGCGACGACTACGTCTATCCGCTCGAGCGCGCGCACGATGCGTATCGCGCGGTGCTGGCCGGTGCGCGCGAGCGCGTCATCCTCAAACCCTGACGCCGGATCACACGGGAGACCGCCATGACGGATTACGTGACTTCGCTCGCGGTGGGCCTCGGCGTCGGCGTGTTGTATGCGCTGCTGCACGTGCGCTCGCCGGCCCCGCCGCTCGTCGCGCTCGTCGGGCTGCTTGGAATGGTGATCGGCGAACGCGCGATCGCGCTGTTGCGCTGACGGGTCGATGCCGCTAGCGGTCGTCGCGCCGGCGGAATGCCCACCACGCGGCGAGTGCCGTGAAGCCCGCCACGAGCAGCACCATCAGCCAGAAGCCGTGCTTGTTCTCCGAGAACGGCACGCCGCCGACGTTCATTCCGAAGAAGCCGGCGACGATATTGATCGGCAGCGCGATCACGGTCACGAGCGTCAGCGTGAACAGCGTCCGGTTGTTCTGCTCGTCGAGACGCGAGCCGATCTCTTCCTGAAGCAGCTTGATCCGCTCGTTGAGCCCGGCCAGGTCGGCGAGCACCAGCGAAAACTCTTCGGTCGACTCGCGCAGCTCCTGCACGTCTTCCACGTGCAGCCACGCGGGCGGTTTCGCGAGCAGCCGGAAGATCGACCCGGGCTCGGGCGCGAGCATGCGCTGCAGGCGCGTCAGCGTGCGGCGCATCGCGCCGAGCTCGATGCGGCTCGACGTGAGCCGCTGCGACAGGAAGCGGTCCTCGATGCGATCGACGTCGACACTCGTGCGCCGCATGATCTGGATCAGCAGGTCGGCCTGGTCGCGCAGCAGGTGCACGAGCAGTTCCGCTGGCGACCGGAACTGCTCGCCGTCGCGCACGCACGCGCGCAGCGTGTCGACCGAACGCAGCGGCTTGAGCCGCGCGGTGACCATGATGCGCCGCTCGACGTGGACGAACAGCGTCGCGATCTCCGACGGCGTCAGTTCGAGGTTGAACATCACGTCGTTGACGATCGCGCGCAATGCGCCGTCTTCCTGCTCGATGCGCGTCGAGCGCGACCCTTCGTGAAGGAATTCGAAGAAGCTGTCGGGCAGACCGAGATGCGTGCGCATCCAGCGCTCGCTCGCGCCGTGCGCGAGATTGAAGTGCAGCCAGACGAAATCGTCCGACGCGCCATCGTGCTCGCGGCACGTGCGCAGCCACGCGGCGGCCGTGTCGGCATCGAGCGTCGCGCCGGATCCGCCCGGATCGAAGCGGAATCCGCACACCATGCCGGACGTATCGGCGCCGTAAGTCTGTACGATCAGGTCCATCGTGTCGAAGGTCGTGCGGCGCGCGGCGCGCCGCGCATCGCGGGTCGCGAGCCCGCGCCGGAAAAGGAAAGGAAACGTATGCCCGACGGGCGTGACGCGCCCGTGACAGCGTCACGCCGCATCATACCGGCCGATTCCGCGCCCAAAAGCAACGCGCCGCCCAACGGGCGGCGCAGGTGCGGCAGGCCCGCAAACGCGAGACGCGTTACTGCCGCGTCTCCGACTGCGCGGCGCTCGGGCACGCGGGATCCTTGCCCCAGTGACCTTCGCAGACGCGCCAGCGGCACAGTTGATCCTCGAAGAAACCGCGCTCCGAACATTCCTTCACACGCGATGCCAGCGAGCCGGCCGTCGCGGCCGTCTTGGTCGGCACGGCCTGCGCCTTCTGCGCGGCGAGTTTCTTGTCGGCGGGCTTCGTGCGCGCGACGAGCGCCGCGAGCAGATCCGCATCCGGATCGTCCTTCCCGGCCGCCTTCGCACTGCGGGTCGGCGTCGCGTCGCGACGCTTCTTCGCCTGCGCGAGCTCGGCCTGCTGTTCCTTGCGATGCTTGCGGGCCTCGGCCTTTGCGTCGGCCTTGGCATCGGCCTTCGTGTCGGTCTTGCCGTGCGCCGCGACCTTCGCGTTCTTCGCTGCGTCGGCCTTCGCGGTCTTGGTCGCAGCAGCAGCAGCGGCGGCCGCACCGGCCGTGGCCGTGCCCGATGCATCGTCGGCGCCGTTGGCGAGCGCGCGCGACAGGCGGCTGTTGTCCGCGGCGGACGCGGACGATGCGGAAGCAACGGTTCGGGAAGCTGCGTCGTCGTTGACGATCGTGGCCGGCTGCGCGGCGGATGCCGCATTTTGCGCGACCTGCACGGCAGCGTCGCTGGCCGCTGCGGCCTTCGCCGGTGCGGCGGCCGCGGGTGCGGCCTCGGCCGTGACGGCGGCGGCCTGCTCGCCCGAATGCTGCATGCGCCATGCGCCCCAGCCACCGACGGCAACCACCAGTGCAACGACGGCCGCGATCGGCGCCTTCAGCGAACGGCGCGGCGGTTCGGCCGGCGGCGTGACACGTCCTTCCAGATTCGCGAGAATGCGCGACTGCTGAGCTCCGTCGCCTGCCGGTTTGGTATCGGACAGCAGGCTGGGCGGAGTTTTCGAATTTGAATTTTCCGGCGCACTCATTCAGCGTCTCATTGAATCCTGGTTTAATTCACCGCGATAATATAGCCCGGCCTCTCGAAGCAGCCTGATTCTAAGAGCAAGCATTGCAAAACACAATCAATTCCAATTTCCGGGGATTTCGTTGATTGCCGTCGCACTTGTCGCCTATTTCGCCCTTGCCGTAGCAGTTGCGGCACTGTTGCTTTTACCGGGTATCCGCGCGACCGTTTTCGAATCCGTCGCCCAGTTTCACGGCCGTCTAACACGCCGTGCGAACGATCGCGCCGCGCGTACGCGAAGTCAGATTGTTAAATCGGCAAGCGTTACGCGAGGCGCTTTAAACGATGTGCAAAATTTACTGGTTCGGCGGCGCTTGATGATTATGGTATCGGCAGGTATTCTTGCGACGCCGCCATTGGTCGCCATTGCGTTACGCGGCCGGCAATTGTTCCAGTACGACGACACGGCGCGCGTGCCCGACGAGAAGATCGCCGCCCTGCTGCAGGGCGAACAGCTCGTACCGCCCCCGCCGCTGCCGCCGGAAGTCTTCGCCACCAAGGAAGTCGAACAGGTACGTCCGGCGCTGAAGGATGCAAGCCGCGACTGGAACCTGCTGGATCCGGATTTCCGTACGCGTTTGCTGCTGGTCTACAAGATCATGCACGAACAATATGGATATGAAATGGCGTTGCTGGAAGGTTACCGGAGCCCGGAACGGCAGAACCGGCTGGCGGCAATGGGCGGCAACGTGACCAACGCGGCGGCCTTCCAGAGTTATCACCAATTCGGGCTGGCGGCCGACAACGCATTCCTGCGCGACGGCAAGCTGGTCATTTCCGAGAAAGATCCGTGGGCGATGCGCGGCTACCAGTTGTACGGCCAGGTCGCCGAACAGGTTGGCCTGACCTGGGGGGGCCGCTGGAAAATGATGGATCTCGGGCACGTGGAATACCATAAACCCGGTTTTAAACTGGGACGCGGCAGCTAGCCAGGGCTGCCGGACAGGAAATAATGAGGGCGGCATGGGGCTTTTTAATATCCCGGCAGGAAACGATATGGGCGGCGCAAAAAATCATGCATTCCGGTGCGCGATTTTTTCCGGCCGCCGCTTCCGTTTTAAATCTCACAGCGTCCTTTCGTTAATGCGCGCGCCTTCTCCGATGCCGCGGGCGCATTGATGCCAGCCCCCTTCATCCCGTTTGACAGCATGGCGACACATCGCGGCGCCACCCTTGCCGCTCGACGCGCCTGCGTCGCCTCACCGAATCGCACCGGAACCTGAACGTCCTATGCAACGCATCCTCAACGTGCTGACTCATCCGCGTACGCTCTCGATCGTCGGGATCGTCGCGCTAGCGGCCATCCTCTTCATCGTCGCCGACATGCTCCAGCTGCCGCTCCTGTGGGCGGCGATCGCGTTCGCGGCGATCCTCGCGCTGTGGCTCGTCGTCGCGCTGTGGCGCCGCTGGCGCGTGAAGCGCGCGAACCAGCAGCTCGGCCAGGTGCTGGAGGAGCAGGCGGAAACCGGCAAGATCGCCGCGCCCGCCGCCGCCGCGCTCGCCCCCGACGCGAAGACGGCCGACCTCGACGTGCTGCGCACGCGCCTGTCGGACGCCGTGAAGACGATCAAGACGTCGAAGATCGGCCAGGTGTCGGGCGGCTCCGCGCTGTACGAACTGCCGTGGTACATCGTCATCGGCAACCCGGCCGCGGGCAAGAGCAGCGCCGTGCTCAATTCCGGCCTGCAGTTCCCGTTCGCGGACAAGAACAGCGCCGTGATCCACGGCATCGGCGGCACGCGTAACTGCGACTGGTTCTTCACGACCGAAGGGATCCTGCTCGACACGGCCGGCCGTTATTCGGTGCACGAGGAAGATCGCAGCGAATGGCTCGGCTTCCTCGGCCTGCTCAAGCGCTATCGCCCGAAGGCGCCGATCAACGGCATCATCGTCACCGCGAGCATCGCCGAACTCACCGGCAACCGCCCCGAATTCGCGATCAACCTCGCGAAAAACCTCCGCCAGCGCGTTCAGGAGCTGACGGAGAAGCTCGAGGTGTTCGCGCCGGTCTACGTGATGTTCACGAAGGCCGACCTGATCACCGGCTTCACCGAATTCTTCAGCAGCAGCGACAAGCACGAGTACGACCGCGTGTGGGGCGCCACCCTGCCCTACGAACCCGACGACAAGCGCGACGTGGTCGCGCAGTTCGACACGCACTTCGAGGAACTGTACGAAGGGCTGAAGGAAATCAGCGTCGCGCAGCTGTCGCTGTCGCGCGGCAACCAGCTGTCGCCGGGCCAGTTGAGCTTCCCGCTCGAATTCTCGACGATCAAGCCGTCGCTGCGCGCGTTCCTCGCGACGCTGTTCGAGAACAACCCGTTCCAGTACAAGCCGATCTTCCGCGGCTTCTACTTCACCAGCGCCTTGCAGGAAGGCGAAACCAACAGCGCGGCCGCGCAGCGCATCGCGCAACGCTTCGGCCTCGACGGCAGCGCGCTGCCGAAGCCGCACAGCGCGTTCTCGAAGAACGGCTTCTTCCTGCGCGACCTGTTCTCGAAGGTGATCTTCGCGGACCGCCAGACGGTGCGGCAGTTCGCGAGCCCGACCAAGACCCGGTTGCGCTATGCGACCTTCTTCGGCTTCGTCGCGGCGCTCGCGCTCGCGCTGGGCGGCTGGACCTGGTCGACGATCGGCAACCAGCAGCTCGTCGCGAACGTGCAGGCCGACCTCGACAACGTCACGCGCCTGCAACAGGGCCGCAACGACCTGCAGTCGCGCCTGCAGGCGATGGACATCCTCGAAGACCGGATCGAGCAGCTCGAGCAGTTCCGCCGCGACAAGCCGGTCTCGGTGTCGCTCGGCCTGTACCAGGGCGACCGTCTCGAGCAGCACCTGCTGACCGAGTATTACAACGGCGTGCGCCAGATCCTGCTGGCCCCCGTGTCGCAGAATCTCGCGTCGTTCATGAAGGACGTGAACGCGCACCCCGAACAGCTCGTGCCGATGACGCGCCCGCCCGAATCGGGCGCCGTGCAGGGTGGCGCGATTCCGGTCTCGACGAACGCCGCAGGCGCCGCGCCGCAGGCCGGTGCCGCACTGGCCGCGTCCGGCACCGCGCCGGCCGCCGCGCAA
>NZ_QOBB01000299.1:0-7226 GCF_024704855.1 Burkholderia sp. HAN2018
CGCCGCCTTGCGTGCGCGGCTTCGCGGCCTTCTGCTGCGATGCTTTCGGCTGTGCGTTGCCGTCGCGTTTCGCGGCCGGCTGGCCTGAGCCGCCCGCACGCGGCTGGCGATTGCCGCCACCGCCGCCACCGCCGCGCGGCTGCTGTTGCCCGCGGCGCTGCTGGATCGGCTCCGGCTTCGCGTTCGGATCGGGTTCGAAGCCCGCGATCACTTCCTGCGGAATCTCGCGCTTGATCAGCCGCTCGATGTCGCGCAGCAGCTGCTTTTCGTCGACGCACACGAGCGACACGGCTTCGCCGGTCGCGCCCGCGCGGCCCGTGCGGCCGATCCGGTGCACGTAGTCTTCCGGCACGTTCGGCAGGTCGAAGTTGACGACGTGCGGCAACTGGTCGATGTCGATCCCGCGCGCGGCGATATCGGTCGCGACGAGCACCTGCAGCGTGCTGTTCTTGAATTCCGCCAGCGCGCGCGTGCGGGCCGACTGGCTCTTGTTGCCGTGGATCGCCATCGCGCTGATGCCGTCCTTCGTCAGCTGCTCGGCAAGCCGGTTCGCGCCGTGCTTCGTGCGCGTGAACACGAGCACCTGGAACCAGTTGTGTTCGCGGATCAGGTGCGTGAGCAGTTCGCGCTTGCGGTCGCGGTCGACCGGGTGGATCTTCTGCGCGACGCTCTCGGCGGTCGTGTTGCGGCGTGCGACCTCGATCAGCGCGGGCGAGTCGAGCAGGCTGTCGGCGAGCGCCTTGATCTCGTCGGAGAACGTGGCCGAGAACAGCAGGTTCTGGCGCTGCGGCGGCAGCTTCGCGAGCACGCGCTTGATGTCGTGGATGAAGCCCATGTCGAGCATCCGGTCGGCTTCGTCGAGCACGAGGATGTCGAGGTCCGACAGGTCGATCGTCTTCTGCTGCATGTGATCGAGCAGGCGGCCCGGCGTCGCGACGACGATGTCGACACCGCGCTTGAGCGCGTCGATCTGCGGATTGATGCTGACGCCGCCGAACATCACGGTCGAGCGCAGCTTCAGGTACTTGCTGTAGGCACGGACGCTTTCCTCGACCTGGGCGGCGAGTTCGCGCGTCGGCGTGAGGATCAGCGCGCGCACCGCGCGCTTCGCGCCGCGATGCTCGGCGTAGAACGTGTGCAGGCGTTGCAGGATCGGCAGCGTGAAGCCTGCCGTCTTGCCGGTGCCCGTCTGCGCACCGGCGAGCAGGTCGCCGCCGCCGAGGACGGCAGGGATCGCCTGCTGCTGGATGGGAGTCGGCGACGTATAGCCGAGCTCGTTGACCGCTTTGACGAGCGGTTCGGCCAGGCCGAGAGATTCGAAAGACATAGATACCACTCTTCAGTTTTATGATCGGCGACGTCTCGCGCGGCCCGCGCGGGAGGTGACATCGCAAATTGCAAAATGCAAAAGGGCGCGGCCGCGGTTTCCCGCAGCCGCGCCCCGTGTTTGTCAGCCGCTTCTTAGTCGAGCGGCGCGGAACGCAGGTCGCTCACCTGTTGCGGTGAGATCGGCGTACCGTTGTTGCCCCACGACATCCGGATATACGTGACGACCGCCGCAACCTCCTGGTTCGACAGCGACTGTGCGAACGGCGGCATCCCGTACGGACGCGGATTCTTGAACGTGCTCGGCGGATAGCCACCGTTGAGCACCATGCGGATCGGGTTGACCGCCGATTCCATCACGATCGAGTGGTTGCCCGCGAGCGGCGGATAGGCCGGCGGCTTGCCCGCGCCGGTTTCGGCGTGGCAGGTCGCGCAGTTGTCCGCGTAGATCTTCTTGCCCTGGTCGAACAGCGCGTTGCCGAACTGCTTCGACGGCTCGTACTGCATGTTCTTCGGCGCTTCAGCCTTCTGCGGGATCGACTTCAGGTACGTCGACATCGCGCGCGTATCTTCGTCGCTCATGTACTGCAGGCTGTTGTGCACGACGTCGGCCATCGGGCCGAACACCGCGCCCTTGTTCGACACGCCGGCTTGCAGCAGGTCGGACAGCTCCTGCACGTGCCAGTCGCCGAGGCCGAGTTCCTTGTCGTTCGTCAGCGACGGCGCATACCAGTTCTGCAGCGGGATCAGGCCGCCCGCGAAGGCTGCCGAGCTCACCGGGCCGCCCATCATGTTGATCGACGTGTGGCACATCGAGCAGTGGCCGAGGCCCTCGACGAGGTACGCACCGCGGTTCCATTCGACCGACTTGGTCGGATCCGGCTTGTACTCGCCTTCCTTGAAGAACAGCGTGCGCCAGCCGATCAGCAGGTTGCGGTTGTTGAACGGGAACTTCAGTTCGTGCGGACGGCTCGGCACCGACACCGGCGCGACCGAACGCAGGTACGCGTAGATCGCGTCGGAATCCGCGCGCGTGACCTTCGTGTAGCTCGCGAACGGGAAGCCCGGGTAGAGCAGGCTGCCGTCCTTCGAACGGCCGGTGTGCATCGCGCGGTAGAAGTCGTCCGACGTCCACTTGCCGATGCCGTCCTTGTCGTCCGGCGTGATGTTCGGCGTGTACATCGTGCCGAACGGCGTCGCCATCGGCAGGCCGCCCGCGAACGACTTGCCGCCGCGCACGGTGTGGCACGCGATACAGTCGCCGACGCGCGCGAGGTACTCGCCCTTCTTGATCAGCGCGGCCTGGTCGGCCGGCGTGGCCGCGACGGCGGCAGCGCCGTGCAGCGTGTCGTTGCCCGGCCACAGGACCGGCACGAGGGCGGCGGCCGCGACGATCGCGACAGCCGAGAGTGCAAACAGGGACTTGCGTTTCATTGTGTCTGTCTCCCTTGCCTTATTGCGGTTCGCTGCCGCAGGCGAGCGGAGTCTTCATCGAACGCGCCGGAGCCGGCACGGGGTTGGCGGGCGCCGGTTGCGCGGCGAGCCATGCGGTCACGGCCGTCACGTCTTCGTCGGAAAGCTTCGAAGCGACTTCATGCATGCAATCGGGTGCCTTCGCGTGGCGGTTGCCCGAGCGCCATGCACCGATCTGCGCGCTCAGGTAGTCGGCGTGCAGGCCGACCAGGCCAGGGATCGCCGGCTGCATGCCGGTGAGCGTCGCGCCGTGGCAGGCCACGCAGGCCGGCAGCTTGCGGGACGGGTCGCCTTGCGTGACGAGCTGCTTGCCGCGCGCGAGCGTCGCGGCCGGCAGCGTCGGCTTCGCCGGCGTCGGGTACGGCGGGCGTTCGGCCGAGAAGTGCTCGGCCATCTCGCGCAGGTAGTCGTCGTTCAGGTACGTCAGCAGGTAGTTCATCGGCGGGTACTTGCGCCGGCCGTCACGGAAGTTGACGAGCTGGTTGTACAGGTACTCGGCCGGCTTGCCGGCCAGACGCGGGAAGTAGTCGTTGTCCGTACCCTGGCCATGGACGCCATGGCAGGCCGTACAGCCGCGCACGCGCTCGGCCATGGTATCGGGTGCCTTGAGCGGCGCCTGCTGGGCGTGCGCTTGCTCCGTGGGCTTGGTCTGCGCTTGGGCAGCGCTCATAAGGCCCGCGCCGCCGAACATCAGAACGGCGAGCAGCGGACGGAAGAGGCGTCTTGAAGACACACGAGACTCCATGTTTATTCGACGGGGACCTGTCCGGGCTACGATCGGCTCGGCGCATGACGGCAAGGCAGCCGGGCTGCTGCGACGCGGCATTCTATCATCGATGGGTAATGACGGCTATTTGGCAAAAGGACATCGGTTCCTGTCCGTTTGCGACTTGCGACAATTTGACGCGCATTGCGCCGCACCTGTGTGAACCGGCGTGCGTTTTCACCATCGAAGACCGTACACTCGCGGGTCGCGCGGCGCCGCCTCCGCCGCAGGTCCAGTCATTTCTCCCGTTTCCGGATTCATCGATGACGTTTTCTACCGTGCCGTTGCCTTCCTCACGCTGTCCGTTCCGTTGCCGCTTCGTCGGCCTGCCGCTTTCGGGAGGGTGTGCGCGATGAAGTTCGACAGCTTGTGGATCGGTCAGGTCGCGCTCGCGGCGCTGATGGACGCCGCGTTCGCGATGGCGGTCGGCTCGGCGCTGCTCAAGGCATGGCTCGGCAAGGACGGTGCACGTCCGGTCGTCGCGCCGTCGCACCCCGCATGGCTGCGCGCGCAACATTCGCTGGCCGCGGCGGCGCTGGCGCTGGTGCTCGCGGATCTCGGCTGGCTCGTCTACGAGGCCGCGACGATGAGCGGCGCGGGGCTCGGCGGCGCGTTCGCCGCGATTCCCGTGATGCTGACGCAGACCCATACGGGCTTCGCATGGAGCGTCGCGTTTGCCGGTGCCGTGGTGCTCGCGATCGTCGCGCTGGCGAAGCCGGAAGGTCCGGCCGCGCACGCGGTGCTGTGGCTCGCGGTGATCGTGGTCGCGGCCGGCAAGGCCTCGCTCGGCCATGCGGCCGATACGGGCGCGCTGTCCGCGGCGGTCGGCGTGCAGACGCTGCACCTGCTCGCGACCGCCGTGTGGGGCGGCCTCGTGCTCGCGGGCGGGCTCGCGGTGCTGCCGGCGCTCGGGTCGTCGGTCGCGCGCGGCGCGCTGATCCGCATCGGCCAGCACCTGTCGCGTACGTCGATCGTCGCGGTCGTGTTCGTGCTCGGCACCGGCGCGCTCAATGCGATCCGCGGGCTCGGCGGCTCGCTTGCGCCGCTCGACGGCAGCACGTGGGGGCGCGTGTTGCTGCTGAAGCTGCTGCTCGTCGCGCTCGCGCTCGTGCTCGGCGGCCTGAACCGTTTCTCGGCGCTGCCGCGCCTGCGCCGCACCGCGTCGACCGAGGATGCGCACACGTTCCGCAACATCCTGCATCTCGAGGCGCTGACGATGATCGGCGTGTTCGTCGCGGCCGCGGTGCTGTCGTTCAGCGTGCCGGGGTTCGCGGCGCTCGGCTGACGGCCGGTTGCGCGCGGCGCGACGCAAGGCCGCCGATGCGCATCCGCCGTGTGCATCCGCCATGTGCCGGGCGCCGCGCCGGGCATGCAAAAACGGCTGCCTGTCGGGCAGCCGTTCTCGTATCGATACTTGCCGCGACTCAGCGCGACTCAGCGCGACTCGCCGCGCACGCCGCGCATCGCGCTCACCACTCGGCGACGCTGCCGTCCGCGTGTCGCCATACCGGGTTGCGCCAGCGGTGGCCCGTCTTCGCCATCTCGCGCACCTTCTCCTCGTTCACGTCGATGCCGAGCCCCGGGCCCTGCGGGATCGCGACGAAGCCGTCCTCGTAGCGGAACACCTCGGGATTGCGCAGGTAGTCGAGCAGGTCGTTGCCCTGGTTGTAGTGGATGCCGAGGCTCTGCTCCTGGATGAACGCGTTGTAGCTGACCGCGTCGAGCTGCAGGCACGCGGCGAGCGCGATCGGCCCGAGCGGGCAGTGCAGCGCGAGCGCGACGTCGTAGCTCTCCGCGAGCGTCGCGATCTTGCGGCACTCGGTGATGCCGCCCGCATGCGACGCGTCGGGCTGGATGATGTCGACGTAGCCGCCCGCGAGGATGTGCTTGAAGTCCCAGCGCGAGTAGAGCCGCTCGCCGAGCGCAATCGGCGTGTTGGTCTGGTTGACGATGTCGCGCAGCGCCTCGGCGTTCTCCGACAGCACCGGCTCCTCGATGAACATCAGCTTGTACGGGTCGAGCTCCTTCGCGAGCACCTTGGCCATCGGCTTGTGCACGCGGCCATGGAAGTCGACGCCGATTCCGACGTGCGGGCCGACCGCGTCGCGCACGGCCGCGACGTTCGCAATCACCTGCTCGACCTTGTCGTAGGTGTCGACGATCTGCAGCTCCTCGGAGCCGTTCATCTTCACGGCCTTGAAGCCGCGCTCGACCACCGCGCGCGCATTGTTCGCGACGTCGCTCGGCCGGTCGCCGCCGATCCACGAATACACCTTGATGCGATCGCGCACCTGGCCGCCGAGCAGCGCATGCACCGGCACGCCGTGATGCTTGCCCTTGATGTCCCACAGCGCCTGGTCGACGCCCGCGATCGCGCTCATCATGATCGGGCCGCCGCGGTAGAAGCCCGCGCGGTACATCACCTGCCAGTGATCCTCGATCAGCAGCGGGTCGCGGCCGACGAGGTAGTCGGCCAGCTCCTGCACGGCGGCCTCGACCGTGTGCGCGCGGCCTTCGACGACAGGCTCGCCCCAGCCGACGATGCCCTCGTCGGTTTCGATCTTGAGGAACAGCCAGCGCGGCGGGACGACGAAGGTTTCGAGGCGGGTGATTTTCACGATGCGTGTCTCCAGGATTGACCGGTGCGGGCAGTCGGGCGCCGCGCGCGGTCGCGTGCTTTCGCGGTTATCCTAGCGCAGGCCGATAAAAAATAGTATTAATAGCACTATTGTGCAGATAGTGGGCAGCCGGTACACCCGGGTACCGGCATAACGGAGAACGATCATTCGACGCGACCTGCATGGACAGACGGCCTTCCGGCTCGCCACGGCGATCCTGCGCGGCGACTACCCGCCCGAGTCGCTGCTGCCGAGGGAACCCGACCTGATGGAGATGTACGGCGTGAGCCGCACGGTGATGCGCGAGGCGCTGCGCACGCTCACGTCGAAGGGGCTCGTCGAGTCGCGGCCGAAGATCGGCACGCGCGTGCGGCCGCGCGGCGTATGGAACCTGCTCGACGCCGACCTGCTCGACTGGTATGCGCGCGTCGCGCCGCCGCTCGCATTTGCGCTGAAGCTGCAGGAGATGCGCGAGATGGTCGAGCCATACGCGGCCGCGCTCGCCGCGCGCATGCATACACCGGAAACGTTCGACGCGATCGACGGCGCGGCGTGCGCGATGGCCGCCGCGCGCAACGTCGACGAATGGGTGCGCGCCGACCTGCGCTTTCACCTGAGCGTGCTCGAGGCCGGCGGCAACGAGCTGCTGGTGCCGCTCGGCACGCTGATCGATCGCACGCTCGAGGCGCAGCTGCACCTGAATGCGCGCCGCGCGGATGTGTACAACGCGTCGCTCGCCGAGCACACGGCGGTCAGCGACGCGATCCGCGTGCGCGACGAGGACGGTGCGCGCCGCGCAATGGCGGCGCTGCTCGCGGTGACGCGCGCGCGGATCGAGATGTCTTGACGCGAAATGGCGGCGCGGCGCGGTCAGGCGTTCGTGCAGCCGCCCGGCTTGTGGATGCGCGCGATGGTCGCGATCAACGTGCGCTGTCTCGAAGGCGTCGATCTCGACACGCTGCCGGTCACGCACTACGACGGCCGCTCGCACTGAGCGGCGCGTCGGCGCAGACAGCACGCGCGGCCGTCAGGACGGTTGTGCG
>NZ_QOBB01000300.1:0-7501 GCF_024704855.1 Burkholderia sp. HAN2018
AGCTGTTGGCCGACGACAGACCGGTCGACGTGGAGGACGACAGCGAAGTGACCGAGCTATTGGTCGACGAGAGGCCGGTCGAGAGCGAGCCGATCGAGCTGGTAGCCGACGACAGACCCGTCGACGTGGAGGTCGACAGCGAAGTGACCGAGCTGTTCGTCGACGAGAGGCCGGTCGAGAGCGAACCGATCGAGCTGGTGGCCGACGACAGCCCCGTCGACGTGGAGGACGAAAGCGAAGTGACCGAGCTATTGGTCGACGAGAGGCCGGTCGAGAGCGAACCGATCGAGCTGTTGGCCGACGACAGACCCGTCGACGTGGAGGTCGAGAGCGACGTGATCGAGCTATTCGCCGACGACAAGCCGGTCGAAGCCGACGTCGACAGGCTCGTGATGCTCGACGTCGTCGTGCTCGCGACCGAGTAGAGCTGGCTACCGTTGATCGCATCGATGCTGGTCGACGTGACGAGACCAGCCGCGACGTTCTGGATGCGACGCTCGTTGCCCGCCGTACCGACGCTGACGACGCCGTTGGCGGCGCTTGCGCCCGCAAAGTTACCGAACGTCTGGCCACCGATCGTGGCGGAGTTGACCGAACCGGTGCCGCCCGTCGCCGTGTCCGCCGCACCAATCGTCGCCGAGTTGTTGCCAAGGGCGACGGAGTTTGCAACGTTGGCCGTCGACAGGTAGCCGAGCGCCATCGCGTTGCCGGCGGAAGCGGTCGATTGATAGCCCATCGCGACCGCATTGCCGTTGCCGCTGGCCGTCGCAAACGAGCCGATCGAAATGTTGCCGGCTTGAGAAGCATTGGATTGCTGGCCGATTGCAACGCTCTGGAGCGCACTCGCAGTGGCCACGCCCAGCGCAACGCTGCCGCCGCCGGCAGCGCTGGCGTTGACGCCGATCGCGGTTGCATAGTTCGCCGTCGCGGAACTCCCGTTCCCGAAAGCGGAGGCAGGCGCCGAAGTCCCGCCCGCATACGACGAGGCACCGATTGCGCTCGAACCCGCATAGGTCGCCTTGGCGCCGCTGCCGATACCGACCGAACCCGTCCCCGTCACGCTGTTGCCACTGCCCAGCGCAACCGCACCGGTGCCGTTCGCCGAGTTGCCGTTGCCGAGCGCGACCGCGCCCGTGCCGTTCGCCGAGTTGCTGGTGCCGAGCGCGACCGCGCCGTCGCCGCTGGCCGTTTGCGCGCGGCCGATTGCCACCGCGCCGCCGTTCGCGCTACCACTGTTGGCCGTCGTACCCGACGAACCGATCGCGACGTTCTGGCCGGTTGCGCCGGAGACGATGCCGTCGCCCTGAGCGATGCCGTACGCGCCGTTGACGGTCGCGCCGCGGCCGAGTGCGATCCCCGACGTGGCGGCCGATGCGACGGATGACTGGCCGCCGACCGCGATGCTGTCCGAAGCGGCCGACTGCGCGCCCTTCGTTGCGTTGCTGCCGATTGCGATCGAGCCCGCACCCGATGCGATGGTCGAGTTTGCCTGCGACAGCGGCGTCGTACCGTTGCCGCCCGCGCCGCCGATTGCGACGGAGTTCAGCGCGGCTGCCGTCGAGCCGAAGCCGAGGGCGGTCGCGCCGATGCCGCTGGCGGTCGTTTCAAGGCCGGTTGCCACACCCCACAAGGCGGCAGATGACTGGATACCCATGGCGACGGCGCCGTTGCCGTTTGCTTGTGCAAACGCGCCATAAACCGTGACACCCGTGAAACCGTTGCCGTTGGAGTTACACCCGGCCACGACCGAGTACGTACCGGAGCCGTCGCCGGCCTGGTTTTGCGTGCCACCCGGGTTCACGCGGCCGACCGCGCCGCTGCTTCCCGTAAGGCAGGTCTGCTGTGTGTTGATCGTATTGGCCTCGGCGAGCCCGGGCAGGCTGATCGCCAGGGCCGCGACTGCGGCGACCAAGACAGCCGACTTGTTCGGCTTGCCCCGTGCCGAATCGTGTTCGGATGCAGCGACCCAGGCGCCGAGGGCTTCGTTCCAGATCGAGCGGTATGTGCGGTTCATGTCCTGCTACCTCCAAATGTGCACGCCACACACCGGTCTCTTTTGTTAGAGGAATGCTCCGTGCGCTCGCGCGAATCTCAAAATTGATGGGCGGAGTTTATTGGAGGAGGATTTTTCAGATTGCTAAAAAGTGATAAATATCGGGTTTGAAAAGTTAAAGGATGGTTAATAAGCCGTGTTTTGATGCGTCAATGAGGAATGAATTTGTAAGATGTAAGAATGAAAAATGTAGGATCTAGCTCCCTCGGCATGCTCGGCATTTTATCTATAAAAATCAATGAGTTATGTTTGTTTTGTGCGGTAGGTTACAGATGCTTCGGGAGCAAAAGTAAGGAAAGTGAAATAGCAAACGTTTGCGAGCGAGGCATTCCTTTCTAATTTGTAATGTTTGGCAGTGTGTTTTGCGATAATTGGATATCCACCTCGTTAATTTGTTAATTCGAGATTTGAGTTTCGATTTCTTATTGATTTACTGGATTATCTTTAAATCAATTTAATTCAAAATTAAGAATGCCGGGCTGTGCTGATATGCGCATTTCGTTCGCTGCGATGGCCCGTGTGACGGGCGTTCCGGGCGGGATGGCGCGTCGAATTTGTAAAAAAGTGCTACAGGGCGATGGTCAGGGCCGTCGTCATTCGTATTTCGAATTTGTCCTATTGACTATTTCGTTGATGTTGACATTCGTGTGGGGTTTGACGACGAGGCGAGCCCGTCCGGGAGGCATTACCCGCTACCGGTTTGCGCGTGCTGGCGGCAGGTTGTTAAAGCCGCTGGCCGACGCCCCTGAATTGTCAAATCCTGGGTGTGACAATTTGTCCGCGCGCCTCGAAGCGCCGAAGAAACAACGGCGTGAGCGAATGTGTCGAGGGCGCCACATCTGGCAGGTGGATGCAGGCCGGTGAGGTTTCACACCGCATGCGATGTGGCGGCGTCGAGCGGGCGGCGGGCCGGGCAGCCCGAGCGATGCGGCTCGCCATGCAAAGTGTGACGAACGCGCATCGAGGTATGGACGGGACGCGGGGCATGGGGCACAGAGCAGAACGGATACGTCGATCACAGCGTATTGCGCTGCTGCGCGCCCGGATGCGGACGATGCGATTGCCACCGGCCGGCTCCGGCCGGCATTCAGCCGGCCCGGACGTGATGATGGCCGAGGCCCGGTTGCCAGGATGCTCGACCGGGCAACCGGGCCCTTGCCCGGAGCGGTTGCGTTACTTCTTGAGAAACCGCAGCGCGAGCCGTGCCATACGCGGCACGAACAACGGGCGCAGCAGGCGCTTGTCGTAACCGGCCATCCGCCGATCGTTCTCGGCGAGACACAGTTCGATCAGCTCGCGCGGCTTGAGCGCTTCGCCGATGTCGGCGGTGTTCGTCGCCGGGAAGTTCGCGTCGCGCGCGACGCCGTCGGCGTCGATCCCGCGCGCGATGCCGATGCGCTCGCGGATCAAATGCACCCACACGGCCGCGACCCGCGCGAAGAACCAGGGCCGGCGCCACCACGGCAGGCTGCGCCAGTACCACGCGTACCAGTTCACGAAGAACAGGATGTGGCGGCCTTCTTCCTGGATCACGGGCTCGAAGGTGTCGACGAGTTCGGGCGGAAAATAACCGGAGCGCTGCGCGGAACGGAACAGGCCGAACGCGAAGAAGCTGTCGATGCATTCGCTGAAGCCCGTGACCATCCACGACCACTCGGGATCCTTCGGCGCCGGGTAGGGTGGCTCGGGGGCGAGCCGTATGCCGTATGCCTCGACGAGCTTCGACAGCACGACCTTGTGGCGCGCTTCCTCGCCGCCGTCCATCTCGAGCGCGCGGCGCAGCAGCGGATCGCCGACCGTCGCCGCATAGGTCGCGACGCGGATCGATGCACGACCTTCGGTTTGCACCGCGATGTCCCAGATCGGCAGCGACGTGAGCCGCTTGAGCTCGGCGGGCTTGAGCGCCGGCCAGTCGATGACCGCCGGCTTGTACGGGTTGTGTGTGTCGAGCAGCATGCGGCAGAACATCTGCATGTGCGCATCGGAACCGATCCGGACCGGACCTTGCCTCTCGAAGGTCCAGTTGCGCATTGCGTGATCTGCGGCTGCGTGCTGTTCCTGCAGCGTGTCACTCATGGCTATTGTTGTGCGATTACGGATCGAAAGATTCTTGCATAGCTTCCGTAATTGCGTATTTTCGAGCGGCCATGCGCACGCCGGCCAGGCGTGCGTCACGCGTGCGTGTCGACCCAGAGGCGGCCCCAGCGGGACGCGTAGGCAAGCGCGTGTTCTTCCTCGAAGAAGAAATCGATCGCGTCGAACGAGACGGAGCGCGGCGACGGGCCGCTGCTTGCCTTCGCGATCGTCAGGTTGGCAGCGAACAGCCCGTTCGGCAACCGGGCGGCAGCGGGGGCGACTTCGTAGCCCTTGTAGCGGATCGTACGGTTCATGGCGTGCGCGGAGAGAGTTCGGATGTTCAGCGTACGAAAACCCGCCGGCCGCGTGAACCAATCTTTCGGCCAATGCAAATCACGCGGCGGGCCGAATCGTTATCGGCGCGGGGTACGGGGAAAGGGCAACCGGGGGCAGCGTCGGCGTGCACGGCGCGCGGCCGTTCGTCCGAATGTGCACCGCCCGCGCCGGCGAACGGGGGCGTCCGGGCGCGGGCGGTGAAAGGCGGGGAAATTACTGGTTGGCGATCTTCAGCACAGGCGCGAGCGCATCGACCGATGCCGCATGCGAAGCCGCGCGATGCGACGCGAACGCGAGCGCGAACTCGGCCGCTTGCGTGCCGACCGTCTCGAGCTGGGCGACGACCTTCGGATCCGAGCAGCTGTCGGCGCTGTCGAAGCGCGTTTCGAGCGTGTTTACGGTCGCGCCGAACGGCGTCGGCCAGCCGCGCAGCGCATGCACGATCGAACGCAGCGACGTCAGCACGGTGCCCGCCGCCTGCCAGCCGTACGCGGTGACGATCAGGCCGACCGCGCGTCCGTCGAGATAGGGCCGATCGTCCGCACGCAGTTCCTCGAGCGTATCGAGCGCGTTCTTCACGAGGCCGGAGACGCCGCCGTGATAGCCGGGCGTCGCGATGATGATCGCGTCGGCCTGGCGCACGGCGTCGATCAGTTCGCGCTGCGCGTCGGTCAGCGTTTTGTGTTCGGGGGCGTAGTGCGGCAGCGTATGCAGGAACGGGCCGTCGAACAGGCGCGTGCGTGCGCCGGCTGCCTGCGCACCGCGCAACGCGAACGACAGCGCGCGTTCGGTCGACGACGCTGCCCGGGTGGTACCGCCAATGCCGACGACGAACGGGCGGCGGTGTTGATCGAATGCAGTCAAGGGGCGCTCCTTGGGGATGGCTTGCCCGGCTAAGCACAGGCTTAAAAACCAGATGGTAACGACCCCGCCGCCACTCTGAAAACGACTTTTCGTTCTATCGATATGCCGGGAGGCACGGGCAATCGTGCGCGCGGCCGCACGGATCGATAGCAGAAATGCTTGGTTGGGCTGGCCGGCCGCGGTCGATAAGATGGGCCCGTCTCCTCCATGATGTCTCTACTGACATGGGTTGGCCCCGCCGCGCGGATGCAGGCGGGGCTTTTTTTCGTCCCGGTCAGGAAAAGGGGCGCGATGCGCCGGGCCGTGGCCCGTCAGTCGAACACCGGCCGGAAGAAGCTGCGCTCGTAGCTGACGATGCAGCGCGTTTCCTCGGCGTAGCGGAACGCGGCCTGGCAGGCCGGATCGTCCATCGAGCGCTCGCGGTAGCGTTCGTATTCGGCGAGGCTCGGGAACGAGAACATCGCGAGCGCAATGTTGTTTGCCCCTTCGGACGGCAGGAAGTAGCCGTGATGCGTGCCGCCGAACTGCTCGACGAGCGGAATCCACATCTTGCCGTAGGTTTCGAACTGGTCGAGCTTGTACGGATCGATGACGTAGCGAAGGAAGCAGGTGATCATGGGCGCGCCTGGAACGGAAAGGATCCGGCGAGTGTGGATGGCGCTGCAGCATGTGTCAACGGCGCGCGCCGGCGATCGACGTCGTCGCGCTCGATGCATTGCTTGCGTGCGCAACGATCGGTGTGCCGTCATGCGTTCGCAATGACGCACGCGCCGCCGCGGCGTGCACCGTCGCAACCGTTTCTCCCGCACGCACGTCCCCAAACTTTTACGACATTTTTTCTTGCGGGGGCCATCGGCGCGCTCATAGACTTCGGGCATCCCAACCACGGAGCATGGCAATGTCGATACCCTGGAACGCGATCGCCGAACACACGCCTGCCGCGCCGCCTTCCGCGTGCGCCGACCGGGTGATCGTGCGGCGTTTCGATCCGGCCTTCGACAGCTATGCCCAACTCACGCCGATGCTGCATCGCGCGTTCGCGCGGCTCGGCGCGATGGGGCTCAACTGTACGTGTGTCGACCAGGACGAGGCCGTCACGCGCCGTCGCGCGGAAGCGGGCGAGTGCTACGTCGCCGTGTGCGGCGGGCGCGTGATCGGCACGGCCACGCTGTATGCGACCGATCCGTCGTCGGCCTGCCCGCTGTACCGGCGCGAAGGCGTCGCGAGCGTGCGGCAGGTGGCGGTGGACCCGGATTGCCAGAGCCGCGGGATCGGCGCGTTGCTGCTGTCGTTCGCCGAGCGGTGGGCCGCGTTGCGCGGCTACACGCTGCTCGCGCTCGATACGCCGCATCCCGCTTCGCACCTGCTCGCGTTCTACGGCTCGCAGGGTTTCGACGTCGTCGACGTGATGCGCTTCGACGGCAAGCGCTACGACAGCGCGATCCTCTGCAAGCGGCCCGTCGCGCATGTCGTGCGCCGGATGTCGTCGGCATCGCCGGCGTCGCGAATGGCCGCGCGCATGGCGGCCGTGCGGCGCGTTGCTCATGCGTTGCCGTCGCGCGTGGCCGCGCTGGTCCGGCGCGATCGGTACGTGCGACGTGGCGCAGGCTGGGCGGCGCGACGCGCGGCCGGTGCCGCGAGTTGCCGCTCGTCGCCGTGGCGTCCGCGCCAGCACGGGCGCTACACCTTCGGCTGAACGCCGTGCTCCGGTTCCTGCTCCTGTTTTGCCGCGTAAACGCCGGATGAGCGGAGTGTGGCGCTCCCGCTCGTGTACGGCCCTCGAGACACCCCCGCCGCGCCGCGGCGAAACGGACGTTTACGCGCTTTTTATGCCCTGACGCGATCCTTCATGAGATGGCCGCACCGATCCGCACGTAGGCGGCCGGATCGGACAGGTCCTTCACCTGCGCGACGAGATCGCGATGGGCGATGGGCCGCACCTGCCTCAACCCGCGTGCGCCGGCCACACTGACCGCGTGGCGATCGAAGCCCGACTCGACCGCGCCGCCTCACTCGTCGCGGCCGCTCGACTCGCCGCCGCCTTTCGCGAGGCGCCACGCGATCGTGCCGAGCACGCCGACCGCGACGACCAGCGCGCCCCACAGCACGTAGCGGCGCGGTGCGTCCGTGTCGGCGGCCGGCGCCGGCGTGACCGCCGATACCGGCAACGCC
>NZ_QOBB01000301.1:0-7113 GCF_024704855.1 Burkholderia sp. HAN2018
CGCGCGCGACGCCGAGGCCGGCGCGCGCGTCGCCGAGCGTGCCGGACACCCAGACGTCGTCGCCGTCGCGCGCGGCATCGCGCCGCAGTGCGGCGTCGGGCGCGACTTCGCCGAATACGGTGACGCACAGGTTCAGCGGACCGCTCGTGGTGTCGCCGCCGATCAGCTCGCAGCCGTAGCGCTCGGCGAGCGCGAACAGCCCGTTGCTGAACGCTTCCAGCCACGCCGCGTCGGCACGCGGCAGCGCGCACGCGAGCGTGAAGGCGCGCGGTTCGGCGCCCATCGCCGCGAGGTCGGACAGGTTGACCGCGAGCGTCTTGTGGCCGAGGGCTTCGGGCGCGACATCGGGAAAGAAGTGGCGGCCTTCCACCAGCATGTCCGTCGAAATGGCCAGCAATTTCCCGGATCGCGGCGCGATCAGCGCGCAATCGTCGCCGATGCCGAGCGTCGACGCGCGCGCCCCCTGCGCGGCGCGGCGCGTGAAGAAGCGTTCGATCAGTGAAAACTCGGAGAGGGCGGCTGGCACGGCGGGCGATCCGGAACGGTTGAAGGAACGGCATTGTACGAGGCGAACGGCGGCGCTTCTGCACCATCCGGTACATTTTTGTCGCGGCTGTTGCACCCGAATCGCCGGTCTGGCGGCCGATGATTGGCGCTACAATGCCGTCGAACAGTTATTCTAATCCGCCCGTCACGAGACACATGTCCACCCAATCCTCCTCCAAAGCCAAGCTCCGCGAAGCCGCCCTCGACTATCACGAATTCCCGACCCCCGGGAAAATCGCGATCGCCCCGACCAAGCAGATGATCAACCAGCGCGACCTCGCGCTCGCGTACTCGCCGGGTGTGGCGTACGCGTGCGAGGAGATCGTCGAGAATCCGCTCAACGCGGCACGCTTCACCGCGCGCAGCAACCTGGTCGGCGTCGTCACGAACGGCACGGCAGTGCTCGGCCTCGGCAACATCGGGCCGCTCGCGTCGAAGCCGGTGATGGAAGGCAAGGCGGTGCTGTTCAAGAAGTTCGCGGGCATCGACGTGTTCGACATCGAGCTGAACGAGTCGGATCCGCACAAGCTCGTCGACGTGATCGCCGCGCTGGAGCCCACCTTCGGCGGGATCAACCTGGAAGACATCAAGGCACCTGACTGCTTCATCGTCGAGCGCGAAGCGCGCAAGCGGATGAAGATCCCGGTGTTCCACGACGACCAGCACGGCACCGCGATCGTCGTGGCCGCGGCCGTCACGAACGGGCTGAAGGTCGTCGGCAAGGACATCAAGAAGGTCAAGCTCGTCGCGTCCGGCGCGGGCGCGGCCGCGCTCGCGTGTCTCGACCTGCTGGTCGACATCGGCCTGCCGCTCGAGAACATCACGGTGACCGACCTGGCCGGCGTGGTCTACAAGGGCCGCACCGAGCTGATGGACCCGGACAAGGAGCGTTTCGCCCGCGAAACGGAAGCCCGGACGCTGGCCGAAGTGATCGACGGCGCGGACATCTTCCTCGGCCTGTCGGCCGCCGGCGTGCTGAAGCCGGAGATGGTGAAGGGCATGGCCGAGCGCCCGCTGATCCTCGCGCTGGCGAACCCGACGCCGGAAATCCTGCCGGAAGCGGCGCTCGAAGTGCGGCCCGACGCGATCCTCGCGACCGGCCGCACCGACTACCCGAACCAGGTCAACAACGTCCTGTGCTTCCCGTTCATCTTCCGTGGCGCACTCGACGTCGGCGCGACGACGATCACGCGTGAAATGGAGATCGCGGCCGTCAACGCGATCGCCGAGCTCGCGCAGCACGAGCAGAGCGACATCGTCGCGACCGCATACGGCATCCAGGATCTGTCGTTCGGGCCCGAATACCTGATTCCGAAGCCGTTCGATCCGCGCCTGATCGTGAAGATCGCGCCGGCCGTCGCGCAGGCCGCGATGGACGGCGGCGTCGCGACGCGCCCGATCGAGGACATGGACGCCTACAAGCAGCACCTGCAGCAGTTCGTGTACCACAGCGGCACGACGATGAAGCCGATCTTCCAGATCGCGCGCGCCGCGCCGGAAGAGAAGAAGCGCGTTGTATTCGCGGAAGGCGAAGAAGAGCGCGTGTTGCGTGCCGTTCAGATCATCGTCGACGAAAAACTCGCGAAGCCGATCCTGATCGGCCGCCCGTCGGTGATCGAGCACCGTATCCAGCGCTATGGCCTGCGCCTGACGCCGGGCACCGATTTCACGGTCGTCAACACCGAGCACGACGAGCGCTACCGCGACTTCTGGCAGACGTACTACAAGATGATGGCGCGCAAGGGCATCAGCGAGCAGCTCGCGCGCGTCGAGATGCGCCGCCGCACCACGCTGATCGGCTCGATGCTGGTGAAGAAAGGCGAAGCGGACGGGATGATCTGCGGCACGATCAGCACCACGCACCGCCACCTGCACTTCATCGACCAGGTGATCGGCAAGCGCCCGGGCTGCAGCGTGTACGCGGCGATGAACGGCCTCGTGCTGCCGGGCCGCCAGATCTTCCTCGTCGACACGCACGTGAACGTCGATCCGACCCCGGAGGAACTGGCGGAGATCACGATCATGGCCGCGGAAGAAGTGCGCCGCTTCGGCATCGAGCCGAAGGTCGCGCTGGTGTCGCACTCGAATTTCGGCACGAGCAACGCACCTTCGGCGAAGAAGATGCGCGATACGCTCGCGATCCTGCAGGAACGTGCACCGGAGCTGAAGGTCGACGGCGAGATGCACGGCGACGTCGCGCTCGACGCGGCGCTGCGCAAGGAAATCCTGCCGGAATCGACGCTGGAAGGCGAAGCGAACCTGCTGATCCTGCCGAACATCGACGCCGCGAACATCGCGTACAACCTGCTGAAGACGGCTGCGGGCAACAACATCGCGATCGGGCCGATCCTGCTGGGTGCCGCACAGCCGGTGCACGTGCTGACCGAATCGGCGACCGTTCGTCGCATCGTCAACATGGCGGCGCTGCTGGTCGCCGACGTGAACGCCGCGCGCTGAGCCAAAACGAACGCGCCAGGCCGGTCGAACCGGCGTGGCGCGTCGGGCGAAATTGTAAACAAAAGCAAAAAGAGGCGTGCCCGCAATGGGCACGCCGCGGGCAGGGCGCAAACGCGCTTCCCTCAAGGCAACAGCAGCATCTCTCCACTCCTGGTAGCGAGTGCGGCAAGGAGGCAGGTCTTGCCGTACGAGAGATGCCGCTTTTATTTTATCTTGTGCAAGATAAATGTAGTGTGATTTCGGTAAAAAATGCGTAATTCCGGACATCGCGATGCTTTCGATTCCCAAACGGACATTGATTCGCGCGGCCAATAACGCTACGCTAACGCCTTTGTTGGTCGTCAACTACTTGATTTAACAGCGGGAACC
Organism: Burkholderia sp. HAN2018; assembly: GCF_024704855.1. NCBI lineage: Bacteria > Pseudomonadati > Pseudomonadota > Betaproteobacteria > Burkholderiales > Burkholderiaceae > Burkholderia > Burkholderia sp. HAN2018. The sequence goes on from NZ_QOBB01000301.1 coordinate 3,373, forward strand.
CTGGTTCATGGCACGCAAGTGGCTCCGCAACGGCGCGCTCGCGTCCGTCTTCGCGATGTTCGCGATGGGTATCGTCGGCACGCCGACGGGCAGTCTGGTTTCCGCCGCTTACGCACGGGAGGCCGTTCCGGCCGACGTCGCGGCGAGCGGGCTCGATACGATCCCGACCGCCAGTCTTCCGCGCGAGGCCGTGACCACGCTGGGCCTGATCGGCGCCGGCGGCCCCTATCCGTACGAGAAAGACGGCGTCGTGTTTGGCAACCGCGAGCGGATCCTGCCAAAAGCGAAGCGCGGCTACTACCATGAGTACACGGTACCGACGCCACGTGCCCGCAATCGCGGCGCGCGCCGGATCGTCTGTGGCGGGCCGTTGCGCCGGATCGACAACTGTTATTACACGGGCGACCACTACAACAGTTTTAAACGTATTGTTGAATGACTTCGGGACGAATGGCATGAGCGACTCCATCTACGCGCACGAAACGGCGGCGGCGGAACTGTTCGCGGCCGGCGACGGCAACCTGTTTCAGCGCGTGATTCAACTGCACGCGGCGGCGCAGGCCGGCGGCACGCCGGAGCAACAGGAAGCCGAGCCCGGGCTTTCATCGAACGAGGAGCCTATGAGCCTTTTCACGACCGTGCGACCCAATCTCGTGCAGTCGATCCGCGCGTTCCGCGTGCAGGATCTTGCCGACGAAGCCGGCCGGCTCGGCCAGCATTTCCTGTATGCGTATTGCGGCGCCGCGCAGTCGAAGCAGGAAGTGATGGAAACGATCGCGACGTCGTTCCTGTTCCCGAAGCATTTCGGGAAGAACTACGACGCGCTGTACGACTGCCTGACCGACCTCGTCGCGAAGGCGGGCGCGCAGCCCGGTTTCGTGATCGTCCTCGAAGGGCTGCCGATCGCGCAGAAATTCGACAAGGAAGGGCGCGAGACGCTGCTCGACGTGTTCCGCGAGGCGGCCGAATTCTGGGCCGAGCGCAAGGTCGCGTTCCGCGTGTTCTACTCGTTCGCGTAAGCACGGGCCGGCCAACGGCCGATCCGGCGAAACACCCGCCCAAAGCCCGCTTCGAGCGGGCTTTTTTGCGTCCGCGCGCGATGCGCTGCACGCGCCGCGCCCGGCCCGACAAAAGCCTTTCATCGCGCACCTTTTTCCGCGACAATCGGTCAGCCCGGCCGCGGCCGCCGCGCCGGGCGCACAACACCAATCATTCGAGAGAGGGCCGTTTTCCCATGACCGCTACCCGATTTGCGGCGCGCGCCCGTGCGCGCCGTCCGCTCGTCCGCGCGCTGGCCACGTGTGCGCTGTCGCTCGGCATCCCGCTTGCCGCGCAGGCCGCGGCGCTCACACCCGAACAGACCGTCGACGTTTATCTGGGCGCCATCGTCAACAACGACGCGGCGAAGGTCGAGCAATTCAACGACACGGTGCGCGAGACCGCCGATCCGAAGGAGGCCCGGAACATGCTGCTGCCGGCCGACATGTACGGCGACATGCGCGAACAGATGCTCGGGCAGACGCTGGCATTGATGTCGGAATCCGCGCGCGAAGCGCTGGCGCCGTCGCTCGACTCGATGCTGGTCGCGTACACGGGCGCGTTGCGGCGCTCGCAATGCAACGTCACCGGCGTCAAGCGCACGCCGGGTGCCGGCGGGAAGGGGCAGGAACGCGCCACGGTCAGTTTCGAGTGCAAGGTGGCCGACGTCACGCCGCCGGGCGACGCGGCCACGAAAGCGCGCGCGAACGCGAAAACCGACCAGCAGCGCTTCGCGGCTGTCAGGACGACGTTCACGGACGTGGCGCGCGCGTTCAACGACGCCCCGGTCAGCCGGCGCATCAAGGGGCAGGTGGAGATGGTCGGTTCGGACAGCAAGGGCTGGACGACCGACAGCCCCGAAAGCCTGCTGAAGCCCGTCGTCGATGCGCTGTCCGGCCCGGTTGTCGCGGCGGTCGCCGCCAGCCAGCAATGAGGCTGCCGCGCCGGCCCGATCGATTCGATACCGACATGACCCGACCGATGGACGTTTCCCTTCATGCGCGCCGCGGCGCGCGTTTTCCGTTGTTCCGCGCGACGCGCGCGGCCGTGCTGTCTGCGCTCGTCGCGGGCGGTGCCGCGCACGCGGCGGTGCTGACGCCCGAGCAGACCACCGATCTGTATCTCGGCACCTTCGTCAACGGCGACGTCGCCAAGGCGGCGCAGTTCAACGATGCCATGCGCACGCGCTTCGACGGCAAGGACGCACTCGACGTCGCGGCGATCCCGAAGCTCGGCGACACGATGCGCGACAACATGATCGCCGCGCTGCTGTCGAAGATGCCGGCCAGGTCTCGCGCGGCATTGCGCGAACCGATCAGCGCGTCGATCACGTCGTATCAGCATGTGCTGGCCCGTTCCGAATGCAAGGCGACCGGTTCGACGCAGAAGCCGAACGAGTACGTGGCGGGCGAATCGATCGCGACGGTCGATTTTTCGTGCCGTGTCGTCGATGTGGAGCCCGGCGTGAAGGCGCTGAAGGGGAAGCTGGGCAACCCGCGCCTGAAGACCGACAAGGCCCGGACGGCCTTCCTCGCCGCGTTTTTCTCGGGCATGGCGCGCGTCTACGACGAGGCCCCGATGGGCCGCCCCGTGACGGGGCAGGTCGATCTCTACGGCACGAACGAGAAGGGCTGGCTCACGGGTTCTCCGGGTGACGTGCTGTCGCCGCTGGTTGATGCGCTGCTGGGGCCGATCGGCTCGGCGGGCGGAGAAGCCGACAAGTAAGCGACGCGATCCCGGCCGCTGCACATGGCCGGCATGCCGTGCATTCGAACGGGGAGTGAACGATGAAGATCCTCACGCGAGGGATGCTGGTTGTCGCGGTGGCCGTTTCGATGTGCGGAGCGGCTGTGGCGGGCGACAACGCCGCCGAGCCGGTCGCGCTGCCGGTTTCGCCGGCGGCGCACGCGGCCGTCGAGCGGCTGCTCGCCGATCTGCGCACGCGCTCGACAGCGGACCAGTACGCGGCGGTGGCCGCCGCGATTCACGCGTCGCCGGCGCTGGCGGCGCAACTGGACGAACTGGTCGACGCCGGCCTGCTGACGCGCATCGCGGTCGACAGCGGCGAGCCCGCGCTCGGCAGGACGACCGGCGCGTTGCGCAACGGGAGCGTGTGGATCCTGACGCCGGCGTTTGTCGCGCAACAGGCGCCGCGGCGCCTGTTCGATGTCGTGCAGGACGACGACATCCTGCCGGACAACATGGTGTTCGCGCTCGGCTACATGGCATGGCGCGCGAAGCACGATGCCGACGTGAGCCGCGCGTCCGACGCGCTGCGGGCGTCGGACGACAGCGCGGACGCGAAGAAGCAGCGGTGGATCGACCTGAACACGCGGATCGACGCCGGCGGCTTCATCCAGGGCTGGAACGACACGGTGGACGCGGCCACGTTCCAGCAGGGCGGCAGGCCGGTCAGCATCGTGCAGGCGGTGCAGATGATGATGAACCTGCGCTATCGCGGCCCGCTGATCACGGCGATCCGGGCGACGCCGCCAGCGCGCAAACTGCGGATCACCGGGCCGACGCTCGCGCTCGACGCGGACAACCTCGACGCGCTGGCATCCGCGCTCCAGACTTCCCCCGTCATCGACATCGAACCATTCAGCGCGGCGCGCTGACACGCGTCGCCGTGCGCCGGCGTCATGCCGCGGGGCGTGCCCGGCCGCGCCTCGCGATCACCACCCGCCCCAGCGCGCCGCGAGC
>NZ_QOBB01000302.1:0-7096 GCF_024704855.1 Burkholderia sp. HAN2018
CGTCAATGCTGCTTGCTGCAAGCCGGATCGGTTCCGCGCCGCTCGGCCGAATCGCACCAGTAACCCGGCCGCCACGCTTCGAACGTGACGGCTTTCGCCGCATCGGCGCGCGTGACGCGCACCGGGTCGGCTTTCAGCGCATCGCCGTTCGGGTCGTCGTTGAGCCGCCAGTTCCGCATGACTTCGCGATGGAACACCCACGTGCGGTGCGCGGCGTCGTAGCGAAACGTCACGCGGTCGCGCCAGTGGCTCGGCCCCGCGAATACGCCCTGTTCGACCGTGAAGGTGCGGGGTTCGACCGTGAGCGCATTCTCGGCGACGCCATCGAGATACGGGTCGCCCATCCCGCCTTCGTCGGCTTTCATGATCACGGTGTCGTTGCGCGCCGCGAGCCGGTAGTGCCCGTCCTTGCTCGGCAGGAAGATTATCAGCGGACGCGGCGATGCGTTGCGCATCGAATCGCCGGGCTGGTGCGCGACGACCACGTAGCCGATGCGGGAGCTGTCGGTCAGGCGCCCCGACGCGGCATCCAGCGCTTCGTAGCCGGCGGGAAGCTGCGCGACGATGTCGTCCGGAAGGGCGGGTGTATCCGGGCAACGGATTGAAGAAGGTGTATCGCCGCACGTCGCGGCGTAGGTGCCGCCGATGCCGAACGTCAGCAGCGCGGCGACGAGGCATCCTGTGATGCGGGAGATCGTCATGCGGATCGGGTCTGGAGGTCGCACTGCGAAAGCCGGCGCACACGCGCCGACTCGTCTCGCCGCAGCGCGGGTTGATCGTTCGTCGGGGGCGCAGTGTAACCGGTCATGCGCGCTTGCGCGTCGGCCTCGGGGCCGGCACGGGCGCGGGCGCCGGCGGTGCGTCGGCCTGCGCGCACAGCCGGTCGAGCATCCGTTGCGCGGTGCCCGCGCAATCCTCGCCCGCCGGCTTGTTCTCGATCTCGTCGATCAGCGTCTCGAGATGTTGCCGGTTCTGCGCGAGACGCTGTTCGAGCAGCACGATTTCGTCGACCTTGTGGCGCAGCGCGACGAGCAGTTCGTCGCGCGGCCACGCGCCGAGATCGGGCGGCAGCAGCGCGCGGATTTCGTCGAGCGCAAAACCCGCGCGCTGCGCGCGGTCGATGATCGCGAGCCGCGTCAACGCTTCCGACCCGTATTCCCGATAACCGTTTGCCTGGCGTCGGGCCGGTTCGAGCAGGCCGCTCGCTTCGTAGAAGCGGATGCGCGACGCCGCGATGCCGCTGGCGCGTGCCAGTTCGCCGATTTTCATGCGGTGCTCCGAGGGGGCTTGACCTTGAAGTTGACTTTAAAGTTATCGTTGGGCATCGTCAATCGAGGGTGCCCTCCATGAACCTGTTTACGCCGCTGACACTGCCCAACGGGGCGGTGATTCCGAACCGTCTGGCCAAGGCCGCGATGGAAGAGAACATGGCCGATGCGAACCACGCGCCATCCGACGCATTGCTGCGCCTTTACCAGGCGTGGGCCGACGGCGGGGTCGGCCTGATCCTGACCGGCAACGTGATGGTGGACGGCCGCGCGATGACGGGGCCGAACGGGGTCGTGCTCGAGAGCGACGCGCATCTCGGCCGCTTCCGTCGCTGGGCGGAGGTGGCGCGCTCGGGCGGCGCGCACGTATGGATGCAGATCAATCACCCGGGGCGCCAGATGCAGGCGGCGCTCGGCCAGACGACGCTCGCGCCGTCGGCCATACCGCTCGAGCTCGGTGCGCTGTCGAAGCAGTTCCCGGTGCCGAAGGAGATGACGCAAGCCGATATCGACGATGTGCAGCGGCGCTTCGTGCGCGCCGCGCAGCTTGCGCAGCAGAGCGGCTTTACCGGTGTGGAGATTCACGCGGCGCACGGCTATCTGCTGAGCCAGTTCCTGTCGCCGCTGACCAATCGCCGGCAGGACCGGTGGGGCGGCAGCATCGAGAATCGCGCACGCCTGCTGCTCGATATCGTGCGGGACGTGCGTGCGACGGTGCCGCCGGAATTTGCGGTCGCGGTCAAGCTGAACTCGGCCGATTTCCAGCGCGGCGGCTTCAGCGCCGACGATGCGAAGCGCGTGGTCGAACTGCTGAATCCGCTGGGCGTCGATCTCGTCGAACTGTCGGGCGGCAGCTATGAAGTGCCGGCGATGCAGGGCGAGGCGCGCGACGGGCGCACGCTGGCCCGCGAAGCGTATTTCCTCGAATTCGCGCGCGACATCACGGCGGTCGCGCAGATGCCGCTGATGGTCACGGGCGGCATCCGGCGCCGCGCGGTGGCCGAGCAGGTGGTGGACAGCGGCGTGGCGATGGTCGGCATCGCGACCGCGCTGTCGATCGACCCGAACCTGCCGCGCGACTGGCGGGCCGGCAAGGACAGCGCGCCGGTGCTGCAGCCGATCCGGTGGAAGAACAAGGCACTGGGTGCGCTGGCCAACATGGCCGTCGTCAAGTTCCAGCTGACGCGGCTCAGCGAAGGTCGGCGCACGCATCCGCAGGTGTCGCCGCTGCGCGCGCTGGTCAGGCAGCAACTGGCCGCGCAGTGCCAGACGCGACGCTACCGGAAGTGGATGGCGGGGCGCGCGGCAGGCACGCGGTGATGTGCGCCGCCGTGCCTGTGCCGGCGGCACGCGCGCCGCGTCAGAACCGGTAGTTCGCGAGCACTTCGAGCCGCCGGTCGTTGCCGAGCAGGTACTGCGTCTCGTTGTAGTACGCGGACTGCACGAAGCGGCGATTGAACACGTTGTACGCGCGCGCCGTGATCGTCGTGTCCTTGCGCGGCTTCCACGCGAGGCCGAGGTCGACGGTGGTGTACGACGGCATCACGAGCTGGTTCGCGGTATCGGCGAAGCGCTTGCCGACGTACTTGACGCCCGCGATGCCCGTCCAGTCCGGCGCGAAGCGCCAGCTCACCCACAGGTTCGCGAGCCGCTGCGGCACCGACACCGGCACGTTGCCCGCGCGCGAGACCGTCGTGCCGCCGGACGTTTGCTGGAAGTCGTCGTATTTCGCGCGCAGGATCGACACGTTCGCGTCGACGCGCCAGTCCTTCGCGATCTCCGCGCCGACCGTCGCCTCGAGCCCGCGCGACGACTGCCGGCCGACCTGGATCGACTGGTTCGGGTTCAGCGGATCGGCCGTCAGCAGATTGCTCTTGACGATCCGGTATGCCGCGAGCGTCCATTCCGCCTTGCCGTCCAGGAACGACTGCTTCACGCCGATTTCGATTTGCCGGCCGGTCGCGAGCGTGAAGTTGGCCTTCGACGCATTCAGCGACAGCAGCGAGCTGATCGGGTCGGCCGCGACCGAATACTGGCCGTAAACGGCGAGGCCGGGCTTCACGTCGTACACGGTGCCGATGCGCCAGCCCGTGTTCGCGAACACCTTCGTGAACGCGCCGCCGTTCACGAGATCGTCGCGATTCACGCTCGCGTGGTCGTAGCGCAGCCCGCCGATCACCGACCAGCGCGGCGTGATTGCCAGCCGGTTCTCGGCGAACAGCGCGTACTGGTTCGCCTGGCTGCGGTACTTCGGATAGGTGCCGGCCGTGTTGATGAAGCTGCCCGGATCGAAGCTGAACGGGTCGACCGTCGACGTGCCCGAATAGGGCGCGTTGTTGTCGTGCTGGAACGTCGTGTGATTGAACTCGACACCCGTCGAGAACGTGTTGCGCATGCCGAGCAGCGCGGTGGTCACGGTGGCCGCCGTCACGTTCCCGTACTGCTCCTGGTCGTGGAAGATTTCCGTGTAGCTGCTGCGCCGGACCTGCGCGGTCGACGGCAGGTACGCGTAGTACTCCGCGTCCTTCCAGTGACGGTTGCTCTTCATCCGGTACAGCGTGCTCGTCACGTTCAGGCTGTCGCTCGGCTGCCAGTTCGCCGATACCGTCGCCCAGCTGTCGCGGAACGCGATGTCGCTGTCGCCGACGTTGTAGTTCTTCTTGTCGAGCGCGCGATCGCGCGCGCCGTTGACGAGCGGCACGCCGAAATACTGCATCGGATGCTGGAAGCCCTGCGCATACGACGCCGTCACGTACAGGTCGGACGTCACGTCGTAGCGCAGCGCACCGGAGATCGACAGGTTGCGGGAGTTGCCGCGGTCCACCCAGTTCGACGAACGGTTGCCGCTGATGTCGAAACGGTACGACAGCTTCTCGTTGATCGCGCCGCCGCTGCCGAACGCGACCCGCGCCGTGCCCTCGGTGCCGCCGCCCGCCTGCAGCTCGTTGCGGATCGGGCCGCGCGTCGGCTTCTTCGGGACGATGTTGACGACACCGCCGATCGCCCCTTCGCCGTAGATCACCGAAGACGGGCCGCGCAGCACGTCGATATGGTCGGCCGACCACGTATCGAACGGAAAGGTGATGCCGATCGCGCCGTACGGGCGCACGCCGTCATAGAGCTGCGTGACCGACGACGCGCCGACGAAGCCGCGCGCGCCGAGCTCCGAGCCGCCGTTGCCGGGATGCGGCGATGCGCTGATGCCGGCGGCGCGGCTCACCGCGTCGACGATCGAACTGTCGCCGCGCGTGTCGAGCGTCTTGCGATCGATCTGTTCGACGCTCGCGGGCGTTTCGAGCGACGACAGGCCGAGACGGCTGCCGGTGTCGAGCGGTTGCGTGAGCGGCGTTGCCTTCTGTGCGTTGACGCGAATCGGTGCAAGCGTGGCGCCGGCGTTCGCGGCGTCGCTTTCCTGGGCCTGCCCGGCCGGCGCGAAGGCCGCGAGCAAGGCGGCGGGCAGCATCGAACTGAACTTCATGTTTCGGTTTCCTTTGAATCTGTGTAACGAGCCATGCCGCAGGCGGCGCATCAGAACGCGTACCGCATGCCGGCGAACACGCTGCGTCCTTCGCCCGGATAGAAGATCGCGGTATTCGCGGTGCGGGCATCCGCGACGGTGCTGACGTCGCTGACGTAGCGCTTGTTGGTCAGGTTGCGCGCGTCGACGAACAGCGACAGTCCGTTGCGGAAGTCGTAGCCGGCCTGCAGCCCGAGCAGCGCGTAGCTCGGCACGCGCAACGTGTTCGCATCGTCGGCCCACGCGCCTGACGGCACCCAGTCGAGCGTGGCCGCGATGTGGAAGCCGCTCGGGCACGCGTAACCCAGCGTCGCACGCAGCACGTTCAGCGGCACGCCCGCGATCCGGTTGTTGCCGTACTGCGGGTCGTTCTTGAAGCGGAAGTCGTTCAGGTTCCAGATGCCGGACAGCGTGACCTTGTCGCCTACGCCGCGGCCGGTGACGTTGCGCAACAGTTCGACCGACGCACCGGCCTCGATCCCCTGCAGTACTGTCTTGTTCGCATTGAACGTCGCCGCCGGCACGTCCGGGTTCGTCGTGTACTGCAGCAACTGGTCGCGCACGAGCGAGCGATAGGCGGTCACGTCCCAGCTCACGCGCTCGCGCGAGCCGCGCGTGCCGAATTCGATCGTCCATGCGTGCTGCGCCGCGAGTGGCGTGAAGCGCGTCGTGTTCGAGAAGGTCTGCGTGAGGTCGGTGAAGTCGGGCACGTCCTGGCTGCGCGTGATGTCGACGTAGGCCTGGGTGTTCGCGTCCGGCTGCCACAGCAGCCCGAGCTTCGGATTGACGCCGCTGTAGCTCGCATTCGTCGAGCGGTAGTTCGGGTCGCGCGGCAGCCCGCCGTTATCGATGTACTCGCGCACCGAGTGCAGCGCCTTCACGCCGGTCATCAGCGCGACGGTCGGCATGAAGAACAGCCGGTTCTCGACGTACGCTTCATAGTTGAACGCCGTCTGCGTCGAGTCGAGCGTCTGCGCGCCCTTGTTGCCGTTGACGTTCACGTACTGGTTCGCCTGCGTGCGGCCGCCGAAGAAGCGCGCGCCGACGATCAGGTCGTTGCGCATCCCGCCGAGGGTCAGGCGGCCGGTGTAGCGCGGCGCGAAACCGTAGGTCCAGCCGTCCTGGTCGAGCGCCTGGAAGATCGGGTGATAGAGGCTCTTGTGAATCGCCCACGTGTCGAATTGCAGTTCGCCCGAATCGAGCTTCACCGTCGTGCGGTTGGCGATCCGCTCGGTGCGCGTGTTGCGCGCCTGATCGCCCGATATCGCGTTCGGCGCCGCCCTGGTCGGATTGTTCAGCGCGTCGGACAGCGACAGCGTGCCCGGCAGCAGCTGGTCGACGACGTACACGCCGACGTAGAAGCGCGTCTCGACGGCCGGGCTGAACCGGTAGCCGACGTTCGCATTGAACTGCTCGTATTGCCCCTTCGCGTGATCGCGATAACCGTCCGAATGATTGACGCTGAAGTTCGCGAGGAAGTCGAGCGGGCCGAGCACGCGCGAGATCTGCGCGCTCGTGCGCACCGTGCCATAGCTGCCGCCTTCCACGCGCACGATGTTCGGCGCGTCGGCGGTGTGGGCGGTCGGCGTGACGAAGTCGATCGCGCCGCCGAGGGTCGACGCGCCGTACGCGAGGCCGTTGCCGCCCTTGTAGACCTGCACCGCCTGCAGCGCGAGCGGATCGATCTGGTAGTAGTCGCCGCTGCCGTCCGCGAGGTTGGTCGGGATGCCGTCCTGCAGGATCTCGAGGCCGCGCGTGTGATACGAGCGGGCAATCCCCGAGCCGCGGATCGACAGGCGCAACTCCTGGCCGTAGCGGTTCTCGACGAACACGCCGGGCACGTCCTTCAGCACGTCGCGCAGCGTGAAGGCGTAGGTGTTCTGGTAGCTGTCGGCATCGACGAAGCCCACCGAGCCGACCGTCTGGTCGAGCGTGCGTTTCAGGTCGACGGTCGATTTCGACGTCAGCGAGTCCGCCGCGCGAGTTGCGTTGACGTTGATCGCGGGCAGTGTCGATGCAATCGGCGCGTCGGTCGGCGCGGCGCCTTGTGCGCATGCGGCTGACGCGGAGAGCACGGAGATCGCGCCGGACAGCGCGACGGCAATACGGGTCAAGGGAAACATGTCGTTGTACGTATGGTTGGGGTGACGATGATGAAACGGACACGATGCGCGTCATGCGCGGCGCCGGCCGCCGCGCGTGGTCACGCGCGCGGGCTCGGCATCGGACACCGGCAGGGCGGGCAGGCGAAGCGGACGGCACCGCGCGATGTGCGGCGACGCGGTCGCGAGGTGCGTCAGGCGCGGGAGGA
>NZ_QOBB01000303.1:0-7060 GCF_024704855.1 Burkholderia sp. HAN2018
CCGCACACCGCCGCCGGCAGCACCGGCGCCTTCACCGATGCCGGGCGGGGCGGGCAACGCGCGTCCGACTAGCCCGCCGCCGGCGATGCACCAGGGAGGCGAGGCGCGTCCGATGCCGCCGGCGATGCACCAGGGAGGCGAGGCGCGTCCGATGCCGCCGGCGATGCACCAGGGAGGCGACGCGCGTCCGATGCCGCCGCCGGTGCGTCAGGGAGGCGGGGGCGGCGGCGGTTATGCGCGGCCGCAAGGTGGTGGAAACGGTGGCGGTAACCACGGTGGTGGCGGAGGCGGTGGCCCCGAAGATTTCCGTCACTGATGTCGCCGGCGCTGGGGATTCCCGGGCGCCGGACGAAAAAAAGCCGCTCCGGAGAGCGGCTTCCACAGCGGCGCGGGCGGGTTGTCCTGCCCCCAGCCCCACCGGCTGCGCGTGGCGGGCAGCCGGCCGTACTATTCGCGTCAGTCGTCGAGCAACGACAGGTCGCGCACGGCACCCTTGTCGGCGGACATGACCAGCTTCGCGTAGGCCTTCAGCGCCGCGGACACCTTGCGCGGACGCGGCTGCGCAGGCTTCCAGCCCTTCGCGTTCTGCTCTTCGCGGCGGCGCGCCAGCTCTTCGTCGGACACGAGCACGTTGATCGTGCGGTTCGGGATGTCGATGCGGATCTTGTCGCCGTCGCGCACGAGGCCGATCGCGCCGCCCGCCGCGGCTTCCGGCGAGCAGTGGCCGATCGACAGGCCCGACGTGCCGCCCGAGAAGCGGCCGTCCGTCAGCAGCGCGCATGCCTTGCCGAGCCCCTTCGACTTGATGTAGCTGGTCGGGTAGAGCATCTCCTGCATGCCGGGGCCGCCTTTCGGGCCTTCGTAGCGGACGATCACGATATCGCCGGCCTTGACCTTGTCGTTGAGGATGTTCTCGACCGCTTCATCCTGCGATTCGGTCACGTGAGCCGATCCTTCGAACACGTGGATGCTCTCGTCGACGCCGGCCGTCTTCACCACGCAACCGTCGAGCGCGATGTTGCCCGTCAGCACGGCGAGGCCGCCTTCCTTCGAGAACGCATGCTCGTACGAGCGGATGCAGCCTTCGGCGCGGTCGAGGTCGAGGCTCGGCCAGCGCGTGTCCTGACTGAACGCGACCTGCGTCGGGATGCCGGCCGGGCCGGCCAGGTAGAACGTGCGGACCGCATCGTCCTGCGTGCGGACGATGTCCCACTGGTCGAGCGCATCCTTCAGCGACGGCGCGTGCACGGTCGGCACGTCGGTGTGCAGCTTGCCGGCGCGGTCGAGTTCGCCGAGGATCGCCATGATGCCGCCTGCGCGGTGCACGTCCTCGATGTGGTACTTGTTCGTGTTCGGCGCGACCTTGCACAGCTGCGGCACGACGCGCGACAGGCGGTCGATGTCCTTCATCGTGAAGTCGATGCCGGCTTCCTGCGCGATCGCCAGCAGGTGCAGGATCGTGTTGGTCGAACCGCCCATCGCGATGTCGAGCGTCATGGCGTTCTCGAACGCCTTGAAGCCCACCGAGCGCGGCAGCACGCGTTCGTCGTCCTGCTCGTAGTGCTGGCGGGCGAGCTCGACGATCCGGCGGCCGGCGCGCTTGAACAGCTGCTCGCGATCGGCGTGCGTGGCCACCACCGTGCCGTTGCCGGGCAGCGACAGGCCGAGCGCTTCGGTCAGGCAGTTCATCGAGTTCGCGGTGAACATGCCCGAGCACGAACCGCAGGTCGGGCAGGCCGAGCGTTCGACTTCAGCGACGTCGGCGTCCGAATACGACGGGTCGGCCGCGATCACCATCGCGTCGACGAGGTCGAGCTTCTTCAGTTCGACGGTCTTGGTGACCGGGTTCGCGAGGCGCGTCTTGCCGGCTTCCATCGGGCCGCCCGACACGAAGATCACCGGGATGTTCAGGCGCATCGCGGCCATCAGCATCCCCGGCGTGATCTTGTCGCAGTTCGAGATGCAGACCATCGCGTCCGCGCAGTGCGCGTTCACCATGTATTCGACCGAATCGGCGATGATGTCGCGGCTCGGCAGCGAATACAGCATGCCGTCGTGGCCCATTGCGATGCCGTCGTCGACCGCGATCGTGTTGAATTCCTTCGCGACGCCGCCGGCAGCCTCGATCTCCCGCGCGACGAGCTGGCCGAGATCCTTCAGGTGCACGTGCCCGGGCACGAACTGGGTGAACGAGTTGACGACCGCGATGATCGGCTTCGAGAAATCGTCGTCTTTCATGCCGGTGGCGCGCCAGAGCGAGCGCGCACCCGCCATGTTGCGGCCGGCGGTGGAAGTTTTGGAACGGTAAGTGGGCATTGTCGTTGCTGAAGAAATATCGCGGGAAAAGGGTGGAGGCACGGGGAATAAGGGCCTCTCTCGCGCCCGTGCGAACAACCTCTTGAGCTGCGCCCTGGGCAAACCCGGCGATTATCCCACAGCCGCCGCGGGCGTGGCGCCCGCGGGGCCGGCAACCGGCGCCGCAGGCGTGCCCGGCGTAAAACGTGCCGAAGGCCGCGGGACGGCCGCGCGACCGGGCGGGAAGCCGACCGGGCCGCGCATCGATCGGTGATCGCCGAGCGATCCGGCCCCGAGCGGGCGATCAGTCGAGCAGCGTCAGGATCTCGTCGTACAGCGCCTTCGGAATCCGCACGCCGTTCGCGATGCTGCGCGCGCGGGCGTCGAAGCGCCGTTGCGACGGCAGCCGCGCGCCCTGCGCGACGATCGATTCGAACATCCGCTCGCCGCGCGCGAGCCCGGTATCGAGATCGTCGCCGAGGAACACCTTCGGGTCGAAGGCGATCACGAGTTCGCCATGGCACGGCGTCGCGCCGACGCCTTCGTCGAAGTCCATCGACTCGCGGCTCGTCATGTCGCCGATCAGCGCGCCGCCGAGCAACTCGACCATCGCCGCGAGCGCCGACCCCTTGTGACCGCCGAACGTGCGCATCGCGCCCTGCAGCGCGGCCTTCGGATCGGTGGTCGGCCGGCCCTCGGCGTCGATCGCCCATTCCGGGGGGATCGCCTTGCCTTGCTTCGCATGCAGCTCGATGTCGCCGCGTGCGATCGCGCTCGTCGCGAAGTCGAACACGAACGGCACGCCGCCCGGGCGCGGCCACGCGAACGCGATCGGGTTCGTGCCGAACACGGGCTCCCTGCCGCCTTCCGGCGCGACCCAGCTATGGCTCGGATTCATCGCGATGCCGACCAGCCCCTCGGCCGCGATCGCCTCGACTTCCGGCCACAGCGCGGAGAAGTGGTAGCAATGGTTGATCGTCATCGCGGCGATGCCGTGCTGTTTCGCCATCTCGACGAGCACGGGCAGGCCCGTTTCGAAACTCAGCAGCGAGAAGCCGCGATGCGCGTCGACCGCGACGATCGACGACGACAGCCGGCGCAGCGTCGGCACGGCTTGCGGATCGACCTTGCCCTTCTTCAGCGAACGCACGCACACGAGCAGCCGATACACGCCATGCGAATGGCATTCGTCGCGCTGGCCCTGCGTGATCACGTTGGCGATGGCCCGGGCATGGGCGTCGGACATGCCGTGGTGCGTCAGCACGCGCAGCGCGAGCGCGTGGACTTCATCGAGCGACAGGACGACTTCGGCGATCTGCTCAGACATGGTTCGCCTCCCGCGGCGCGGGCACGCCGTCGATGCGTTGCGGCACGTTCAGCGGATTGCCGTTGCGGATCGCTTCCGGCAACAGCGCATCCGGCAGGTCCTGATACGACACCGGGCGCAGGAAGCGCTCGATCGCTCGCGCGCCGACGGACGTCGTGCGCGTGTCGGATGTAGCCGGGAACGGGCCGCCGTGCACCATCGCATGGCCGACCTCGACGCCCGTGCCGAAACCGTTGACGAGAATGCGGCCGGCCTTGCGCTCGAAGGTCGGGCGCAGCGCGGTGAACAGGGCGGCGTCGCCGTCGGCGAGATGCGCGGCGATCGTCAGCTGGCCTTCGAGCGACTTCAGCACGCGATGCAGCGTGTCGGCGTCCGGGCAGCGCACGATCAGCGAAGCGGGGCCGAAGACTTCTTCGCGCAGCTCGGGATGCGCGACGAACGCATCGGCCGAGGTCGCCAGCAGGGCGGCGCGGGCCTGCAGCCGGTCGCCTTCCGCGCCTTGCGCGAGCAACTCGACCGCAGCGTGAGCGCGCAGCGCCGCGACACCGCCTTCGTAGCTGGCGTGAGTGTGCGGCGTCAGCATCGTTTGCGCGGGCGCTGCACGCACCGCGGCGGCGGCCGTTTCCTCGAACGCGCGCAGCGCGGGCCCGTCGACCGCGAGCACGAGGCCCGGATTCGTGCAGAACTGGCCGGCGCCGAGCGTGAGCGACGCGACGAACTGCGGCGCGATCGTGTCGTGGCGCGCGTCGAGCGCGGCGGGAAACAGCAGCACGGGGTTGATCGAGCTCATTTCCGCATAGACGGGAATCGGCTCGGGGCGTGCGGCCGCGATGTGCATCAGCGCGACGCCGCCGCGCCGCGAGCCGGTGAAACCGACGGCCTTGATGCGCGGATCGGCGACGAGCGCCTGGCCGATCTCGCGCGATGCGTCGAACAGCAGCGAGAACACGCCGGCGGGCATTCCGCATTCGCGCGCGGCCTGCTGGATCGCGCGGCCGACGAGTTCCGACGTGCCGGGGTGCGCCGAATGCGCCTTGACGATCACCGGGCAGCCGGCCGCGAGCGCCGACGCCGTATCGCCGCCGGCGACCGAGAACGCGAGCGGGAAATTCGACGCGCCGAACACGGCGACGGGCCCGACCGCGATGTTGCGCAGGCGCAGGTCGACGCGCGGCAGCGGCTTGCGTTCGGGGCGCGCCGGATCGATCCGCGCGTCGAGAAAGCCGCCGTCGCGCACGAGCGACGCGAACAGCGCGAGCTGGCCGACCGTGCGGCCGCGCTCGCCTTCGATGCGGGCGCGCGGCAGGCCCGTTTCGACGACGCAGCGCTCGATCAGGTCGTCGCCGAGCGCCATGATGTGGCGGCCGATCGCGTCGAGAAACGCTGCCCGTGCTTCGAGCGACGTTTCGCGATAGATGTCGAACGCGTCGTCGGCGAGCGCGCAGGCCGTCTCCAGGTCGTGCAGGCTCGCGCCGCCGAAGGCGGGCTCGAGCCGTTCGCCGGTGGCGGCGGCGAGTGCGTGGAGGGTGCCGTTCTGTCCGGCGACGGCGGACTGGCCGATCAGGAGCTGACCTGTGAGTTGCATGGTTTTCCTCGGAAAAAAGCGGGGGCCGGGCGTGGCGCGCCCGGCCGAAGGGATCATGGGAAACGGCGGGGGCGCGTCAGTCCTCGTCGTCGTCGAGCTGAAGCTTGTCGGAACGGACGCCTGTATTCGCCCCCCAGTAGTAGATGACGAGCGCGACGGCCGCGACGACGACCGTGTCGTACGGATGGGCGAGCCGGCCCGTGCCGCCGAAGCCGCCGAGATACGACAGCACGATCATCGCGGCATAAAACGCGATCAGCCACGCGGACGAGCGCACCTGCTCGGCGAGGCTCAGGTGTGCGGTCGGCACCCAGCGGCGGCACGCGAGGTAGATGACGAACATCACGATCTGCAGGCCGAGCAGCCAGGAGACGGTGCTCCAGCCCGACCAGTAGACGATCAGCGCGGCGATCACGAACGATGCGGGGCCGGTGATGCCGAACGCGCTCGCGCGGAACGGCCGCGGCAGGTCGGGCGCGGTGCGGCGCAGTGCGGCGACCGAGACCGGCGCGACCGCATAGCTCAGCACCAGCGCGGCGGACACGATGTTGATCAGCGCTTCCCACGACGGGAACGGCATCGTCCAGAAGATCGCGAGGCCGAACGTGAGCCACAGGCCCGCGCGCGGGATGCCCGACGCTTCGTCGACGCGCGTGAACACCTTGAAGAAGGTGCCCGTCTTCGCCCAGCCGTAGACGACGCGCGGCGTCGCGTTCATGTAGATGTTGCCGCAGCCGCTCGGCGAGATCATCGCGTCGGCGACGACCATCACCGCGAGCCAGCCGACGCCGAGTGCGAGCGCGATGTCGCGATACGGCAGCGTGAACGCCTTGCTCACATCGTGCCAGCCGCCGGCGAGCATCGCGGTGGGGATGCTGCCGATGAACGCGAGCTGCAGCAGCACGTAGATCAGCGTCGACAGCAGGATCGACAGGATCAGCGCGATCGGGATCGTGCGCTGCGGATTGCGCACCTCGCTCGCGACCGACACGATCGGCGTGAGCCCGAGGTACGCGAAGATGATGCCGCCGGCGGACACGGCCATCTCGATGCCCGGCATGCCGAACGGCGCGAAGCCGTGCACGGTCAGGTTCGCGGGCTTGAAGAACGTGAACAGCACCGCGATCACCGACAGCGGCACGATGAACTTGAAGATGCTGATGATGTTGTTCGCTTTCGCGAACGTCTTCACGCTCGAATAGTTCAGGTAAAAGAAGAAGCACAGCAGCGCGGCCTGCACGAGCCAGCCGAGCGTCGTCGGGTCGCTCGATCCTTCGACCGTCAGGCCCGGAAACCACGCGGCCGCGTACTGGCGCGCGGCGACAACCTCGATCGCGATCAGGCTCGAAAAGGCGATCAGCGTGATGAAGCCCATCAGGTAGCCGAGCAGCGGGCCGTGCGAGAACACCGGGTAGCGGACCACGCCGCCCGCGCGCGGCAGCGCGGCGCCGAGTTCGCAGTAGACGATGCCGAGCAGCAGTACCGCGAAGCCGCCGAGCAGCCACGAGAAGATGCCGGCCGGGCCCGCGATCGTCGAGACGTGACTCGCGGCGAACAGCCACCCCGAACCGAAAATGGCGCCGAGACCGATGAACGTGAGATCGGTCAGCGACAGCTGTTTCTTGAACTTGCCGTGACCCGCGTCGGGGTGCGCGGAACGGGAAAGCGGGACAGACGGGTGTGCGTTGCCTTGGCCTGGCATGGGCTTGTCTCCTGGGGGGAATATCGGCACAGGCTCGAGGTGCGCCGCGCTCCGACGGAGCAGCGGCGCAGGCCTGCCGGCCGGCGTCGCCCGGTTCGAACGACCGGGGCGGGCGGCGGGCCGTTCACGCGCGGCGCGGGTGGGCGCCGGT
>NZ_QOBB01000304.1:0-7072 GCF_024704855.1 Burkholderia sp. HAN2018
GCGCGATCCGGCCCGGGCTCGCGGCGCCCGGCGCGGACGCCGACGCGGCCGCGTGGACGGTCGGCCCGGTCGAGCGTAAACCCGTAAAGCTGGTCGCCGCCGAGAAGCGCTCCGGGCATGCCCGGATGCTGTCCGCGACGACGACCGAAAGCCGTGGCGGCAACGTCGTAAATGAAGGGAGTTCGGTCGAAAAAGCACAAGTGATCCTCGCGTATTTGCGCGAGCATCAGCTCATCGACTACTGATTTTGATGCCTGTCGGCAAGAACCCAGGGATGCAAGGAATCCGGAGCAAACGATGAAAGTATCGGCAGACATTCGTGCATTGATCGAGCGGCGCAAGGAAGGTTATAGCCTCGAAGCGCCGTTCTACACGAGCGAGGACATCTTCGCGCTCGACATGGAGGCGATTTTCCGCCAGCACTGGATCCAGGTGGCGGTCGAGCCGGACATTCCCGAGCCGGGCGACTACGTGACCGTGGAACTGGGAAGCGATTCGATCCTGATCGTGCGTGACGACGACATGGCGATCCGCGCGTTCCACAACGTGTGCCGTCACCGCGGCGCGCGCCTGTGCAACGAGGACAAGGGCTCGGTCGGCAACATCGTGTGCCCGTACCACAGCTGGACCTACAACCTGACGGGCCAGCTGATGTTCGCCGAGCACATGGGCGAGAAGTTCGACCGCTGCAAGCACAGCCTGAAGTCGGTCCACGTCGAGAACCTCGCCGGCCTGATCTTCATCTGCCTCGCCGAAGAGCCGCCGGTCGATTTCGCGCAGCTGCGCGCCGAGATGGAGCCGTACCTGCTGCCGCACGACCTGCCGAACACGAAGATCGCCGCGCAGATCGACATCATCGAGGAAGGCAACTGGAAGCTCACGATGGAGAACAACCGCGAGTGCTATCACTGCGTCGCGAACCATCCGGAGCTCACCATCTCGCTGTACGAATACGGTTTCGGCTACCAGCGTTCCGACGCCAACGCGGAAGGCATGGATGCGTTTGCGGAAACCTGCGTGCGGCGCGGCAAGGAGTGGGCCGAGATGGGCCTGCCGTCCGCCGAGATCGAGAAGCTGCTCGACGTGACGGGTTTCCGCACGCAGCGCCTGCCGCTCGATCGCCACGGCGAATCGCAGACGCTCGATGCGAAGGTCGCGTCGAAGAAGCTGCTCGGCGGCTTCGACAAGGCCGACCTCGGCGGGCTGTCGTTCTGGACGCAGCCGAACTCGTGGCACCACTTCATGAGCGATCACATCGTGACGTTCTCGGTGATCCCGCTGTCGGCCGGCAAGACGCTCGTGCGCACGAAGTGGCTCGTGCACAAGGACGCGAAGGAAGGCATCGACTACGACGTGAAGAACCTCACGGCCGTGTGGAACGCCACGAACGACCAGGATCGCGCGCTCGTCGAGTTCTCGCAGCGCGGCGCGACCAGCAGCGCGTACGAGCCGGGCCCGTATTCGCCGTTCACGGAAGGTCTCGTCGAAAAATTCTCGGCCTGGTACATCGGCCGGCTCGCCGAAAAAACCGGCGCGTAGTACCCAGCACTGAAGCGGAGTTACAGATGATGCGAGATGCGGCCAATTTCGAGCCGGTGGACAGCCGGGTCACACGCCCGGCGTTCTGGAACGCCCTTCCCGAGCGCTGGACGAGCGACGTCGAGGAAACGCTGGTGTGTTGCCACGTGCGGCAGGAAACGCACGACGTGAAGAGTTTCTTCTTCCGTTCGCCGCAGGGCCGCTCGTTCTCGTTCGAGCCCGGGCAGTTCCTCACGCTCGAACTCGACATCGACGGCGAAACGATCAACCGCTGCTACACGATCTCGTCGTCGCCCGCGCGGCCGCACACGGTGTCGATCACGGTGAAGCGCGTGCCGGGCGGCAAGGTGTCGAACTGGCTGCACGACAACCTGCAGCCGGGCGCACCGGTGCGCGTGCTCGGCCCGGCCGGCGAATTCACGTGCGCACGACATCCGGCGCGCAAGTACCTGTTCCTGTCGGCGGGCTCGGGCGTCACGCCGCTGATGTCGATGAGCCGCGCGCACCACGATCTCGCCGAGGATCGCGACATCCTGTTCGTGCACAGCGCACGCACGCCGGACGACATCATCTTCGCGCGCGAGCTCGACCTGATCGCGTCGAACCACACGAATTTCCGCACGTCGTTCGTCGTCGAGCGCGTCGGCGCGCGCACCAACTGGCCGGGCGTCACGGGCTTCCTGACGCTGCCGCTGCTGAAGCTTATCGCACCGGATTTCATGGAGCGCGAGATCTTCACGTGCGGCCCCGCGCCGTACATGAAGGCCGTGCGCGACCTGCTCGACGAAGCCGGCTTCGATCGCAAGCAGTATCACGAGGAGAGCTTCTCGTTCGAAACGCTCGCGCAGACCGCAAGCGACGAGCTGCTCGCCGATCTCGCCCCGCCGGCCGAAGGCGCCGACACCGATACGAAGCAGTACACGGTCAGCTTCGCAAAGAGCAATCGCGAGATTTCATGCGGCTCGGAGCAGCACGTGCTGGACGCGGCGCGCCAGTCCGGCGTGCGGCTGCCGGCCTCGTGCACGCAGGGCATGTGCGGCACCTGCAAGGTGAAGCTCGTGTCGGGGCAGGTTGAAATGAAGCACAACGGCGGCATCCGCCAGCGCGAGATCGACCAGGGGATGGTGCTGCTGTGCTGCAGCAAGCCGCTGTCGGATCTCGTGATCGACAAGTAGTCGAAACTCGCCATCGGCTGTCCGGGCGCGTCGCGTCCGGACAAGCATCCGTCGGAAAACAACGATACCGCGGATTTGTGGTTGAAGAACCTAGAGAGACAACGCGCACGGTGCGCATTTCAAGGAGATCGACCATGAAGCTGTTCGGAAAACTGATGTGGACCGGCGCACTGTCGGCGATGGTGGCACTGAGCGCATCGGCGCTCGCCGATACGAAGCCCACGCTGAAGATCGGCTACGTCGAAGGCTGGGACGACAGCGTTGCGACGTCGAACGTCGCGGCGCGCGTGATCGAGAAGAAACTCGGCTATGAGGTGAAGCTCGTGCCGGTCGCTGCCGGGATCATGTGGCAGGGCGTGGCGCGCGGCGATCTCGACGCGACGCTGTCCGCGTGGCTGCCCGTCACGCACGGTTCCTACTGGGGCGAGTACAAGACCAAGGTCGTCGACCTCGGCGCGAACTTTCCCGACGCGAAGATCGGCCTGATCGTCCCCGACTACGTGAAGGCGAAGAGCATCGACGACCTGAATGCAGAAAAAGGCAGCTTCGGCGGCCGGATCGTCGGCATCGATGCGGGCGCGGGCGTGATGCGCAAGACCGACGAAGCGATCAAGAACTACGGCCTGAACTACACGCTGATGCCGAGCTCGGGCAGCGCGATGACGGCCGAGCTGTCGCGCTCGGTCGGCGCGAACAAGCCGGTGATCGTGACCGGCTGGGCGCCGCACTGGATGTTCGCGAAGTGGAAGCTGCGCTTCCTCGAGGATCCGAAGAAGGTGTTCGGCGGCGCGGAGCACGTCGACAGTGTCGTGAACCCGCAGCTCGAAACGAAGGCCAAGCCGGTCGTCGCGTTCCTGAAGAAATTCCAGTGGAAGCCGGGCGAGATCGACAGCGTGATGCTCGCGATCCAGAACGGCTCGAAGCCGGAAGCGGCTGCCGATGCATGGATTGCAGCGCATGCGGACCGCGTGAATTCGTGGACGGAAGGCGTGCAGTAAGCCGCGACGATTCGCCGCAATAAATAGACGAAGAGACAGTCCGGGATTGATCAGCAGGACAGCGAAATAATTGCACTGCGATGCGATCATATCCCGGAATTATTTTTTTGGTTCTGCAAAAAAGCCGGTAAGTTGTTACACTACGGCCCTTGTGCGGAGTCATCACAGGAGGAATT
This sequence comes from Burkholderia sp. HAN2018, assembly GCF_024704855.1. NCBI lineage: Bacteria > Pseudomonadati > Pseudomonadota > Betaproteobacteria > Burkholderiales > Burkholderiaceae > Burkholderia > Burkholderia sp. HAN2018. The sequence continues at coordinate 3,889 of NZ_QOBB01000304.1, forward strand.
GGATGAGTCAGGCAGGACTGCGTGCGAACAGCACCAGTGATGTTGAGGCAACCATCTCACATGATTCGACGGGCCACACGCTGCATCGTGGCCTGACTTGGAAAGACGCTTTTTGGGTAACGAGCGGCGTGCCGGCAGGCGTGCTGTTCACGATCGGCGGCGTATGCGCGACGATCGGCCAGCCCGCGTGGGCGATCTGGATCGCCGCGATCACGATGGGGCTGATTCAGAGCGCGACTTATGCGGAAATATCGGGGCTATTTCCCCATAAATCGGGCGGCGCGTCCGTATATGGCGCGATCGGCTGGGTCCGTTACAGCAAGCTGATTGCCCCGGTTTCCGTGTGGTGCAACTGGCTCGCATGGTCGCCGATGCTCGCGCTCGGCTGCGGCCTCGCGGCGAGCTATGCGCTCACGAGTCTCTTTCCCGCCAACGCGGCGGTGCTGCACTGGCAGCTCAAGGTTGCGGATCTCGGGTTCATCAAGCCGGGTCTGTCCCTGCGGATCAATGCGACGTTCATCATCGCGACGATCCTGCTTCTCATCACGTTCAAGCTTCAACACAGCGGTGCATCGAAGGCGGCGCGCACGCAGCGCATTCTCGGCATCGCGTCGCTCACGCCGCTGTTGATCGTCGGCATCGTGCCGTTCGTCACGGGCGACGTACCGATGTCGAACCTGCTCCCGCTGCTGCCGCTCGGTCACGACGCACACGGCAATCTCACGACCGCGACGTTCGGCTCGTGGAACGGGCAGGGCGTCACGATGGCGCTCGGCGCGATGTTCATGGCCGGCTGGGCGTCGTATGGCTTCGAGACGGCCGTCTGCTACACGCGTGAATTCCGCGACCCGCGTCGCGATACCGCCAAGGCGATCTTCTGGTCGGGCGCGCTGTGCCTCGTCGTGATGACGCTCGTGCCGATGGCGTTCCAGGGGGCGCTCGGCACGCAGGCGATGCTCGATCCGTCGATCGGCGACGGCACCGGCGTCGCGGCCGCGATGGCGAAGATCGTCGGCGGCGGCGCGTGGGTCGCGAATGCGGTCGTCGTGATGCTGATGCTGTCGATCCTGCTGATCGTGATGACGTCGATGATGGGCTCGTCGCGCACGCTGTACCAGGCATCGGTCGACGGCTGGCTGCCGAAGTACCTGTCGCACGTGAACGAGCACGGCTCGCCCACGCGCGCGATGTGGACCGATCTCGGCTTCAACCTCGTGTTGCTGATGATGTCGGACTACATGACGGTGCTGTCGATCTCGAATGTCTGCTACATGCTGTTCGTATTCCTGAATCTTCAGTCGGGCTGGATCCACCGGATGGATCGCGGCAACTGGGATCGACCGTTCCGCTGCCCGACGTGGCTGCTCGTCGCCGGCTCGATCTGCGGCTACGCGAACCTCGTCTATGTCGGTGCGGGCGCGAACCTGCAGGGCGAAGGCACGCTGCGCAACGGGCTGATCGCGATGCTGCTGATCGTGCCGGTATTCCTGTTCCGCCATTACTGGCAGGATCGCGGCCGGTTCCCCACGCAGATGCAGCGCGACATGGAACTCGAGGTGCCGAAGCGCGCGATGTGGCTGAACCTGATGCCGTATGCGGCGCTGGTCGGGGCGGGGTTGACGATCTGGTTGTCGTATTACTTTGCGTGGGTGAAGTGACGCGTCAGGCCGTGTAACAGTGCGCGCCGCCCGGAAACCGCACACGGGTGGCGCGATCGAGCTTGCGGCATGCAACGAAGCCCGACCGGCTTGCAACCGGTCGGGCTTTTGTCGTTCAGGGCTGGCACCATTGCCGGTGGCCGGTTTCGGCGCGATCCTGCTGTGGATGACGGGCAACCGGAACCTGGGGCCGATGAACGGCGTGCTGTTCATGGACATCGTGCCCATCACGGCATTCATCGTATCGGCGGTCACGGGCGTCGTGCCCAACCGCGCGCAGATCCTGGGCGCCGCGCTGACGGGCGCGGCGCTGATCCTCAACAACCTCTATCTGCGACACCGGGCGCGACGAATCGGCACGACGCGTGCGCGCGTGCCGTCGGCTTCCGCATGACGGGCGGCGAGGCCCGCCCGCTTACGAAAACACCACCGTCCGGTCGCCGTTCAGGAACACCCTGCGCTCGATGAACGCCTTTACCGCACGCGCGAGCGTGATGCATTCGACGTCGCGCCCCACCGCGAGCAACTGCTCCGGACGCAGCGCATGATCGACGCGCTCGACGACCTGCTCGATGATCGGGCCTTCGTCGAGATCGTCGGTGACGAAGTGCGCGGTCGCGCCGATCAGCTTCACGCCGCGCGCATGCGCCTGGTGATACGGCTTCGCGCCCTTGAAACCGGGCAGGAACGAATGATGGATGTTGATCGCGCGGTTCGCGAGCTTCGCGCTCGTTTCCTGCGACAGCACCTGCATGTAGCGCGCGAGGATCACGAGTTCGGCGCCGCTCGACTCGAAGAAGTCGAGCCATTGCGCTTCCTGCTGCGCCTTCGTATCGGCGGTGATCGGGAAATGGCGGAACGGCAGGCCGTGTTGCGCGGCGAGCGGCTCGAAGTCGGGATGGTTCGACACGATGCCGACGATATCCATCTTCAGCTCGCCCATCCGCCAGCGGAACAGCAGGTCCGCGAGGCAGTGCTCGAGCTTCGACACCATGATCAGCACCTTCGGCCGCGCATTCACGTCGTGAATCGCCCATTGCGTGTCGCCTTCGCCGCCGCCGCCGAGCGCGGTCGCGATCGGCCCGAATTCCTGGCGCAGCGCGTCGATCTGCAGCGTTTCATCGGTCGGATGAAACACGCAGCGCACGAAGAAGTGATTGCTGAGATCGTCGTCGAACACGTTCAGCGCATCGACGTAGCAGCGATGGCGCTCGAGAAAGCCGACGACGGCGGCGACCTGGCCGGCCGCGCTCGGGCACGACAGCGTCAGGACGAATTGATCGGGGCGTGAGTCGGCGGTCATGAGATTCCTCGGATGTCATGGAACGCAACCCGCGCGGCGGCGCGACGGGGCGCCACGCTACGCGGGTAGCGGGAGGCTCAAGTAAATCAGGACGATTGGGGCGCGGATAGAACCAACCCGCCGTGTGGCTGGTATCGGCACGCCAGCGCGGCCGGGCGGCGGCTGGGCTTCAGGCAGGCGCCGGGGGAGGCGTCGGGCGGGGCGGGCGCGGCCGGTCCAGCGG
>NZ_QOBB01000305.1:0-7058 GCF_024704855.1 Burkholderia sp. HAN2018
CGTGCGCGAGGCGCACCCGCGCACGCACGTGTGGATGTCGCAGTACGCGGTGCCGTTGCTGCTCGCCACGCTCGTGTGCGCGCTGGCGACGCTGGCGGCGAGCGCGCTGCTGCGCGTGTTCGACCTGTCGAACATCGTGATGCTGTTCCTGATGACCGTCGTGCTGATCGCGCTGCGGCTCGGCCGGCTGGCCGGCGCGTGGGCCGCGTTCGTCTGCGTCGGCTGCTTCGACTTCTTCTTCGTCGAGCCGAGGCTGTCGTTCGCGGTGTCCGATACGCAGTACGTGTTCACGTTCGCACTGATGCTCGCCGTCGCGCTCGCGATCGGCCAGCTCGCGGCACGCCTGCGCGCGGAGGCGCGGGCCGCGCGCGCGAACGAGAAGCGCTCGGCCGCGCTCGCGCGTGTCGCGCATGATCTGTCGGCGGCGATCGAAACCGAACAGATCGCATCGATCTGCACCGGCACGATCGCACCGCTGCTCGGCGTGCGCGTCGCGCTCGTGCTGCCCGATGCGGACGACCGTCTGATGCCGGCGCCGCACGCCGCGTTCGTCGAAGCGCCGATCGCGCGCTGGGCCTACGAGCATGCGCGCGGCGCCGGGTGCGGGCTGCCGCCGTTCGAGCGCGCGGCCGCGCAATACCTGCCGCTGAAGGCGCCGATGCGCGTGCGCGGCGTGCTCGTGCTGTTCGGCGACGCGCAGCCGGTACCCACGGACCCCGACGATCGCCGCCTGATCGACGCGCTGTGTTCGTCGATCGCGATGGCGCTCGAACGCGTGCACTACGTCGGCGTCGCGCAGCACACGCTCGTCCGGATCGAGGGCGAGCGGCTGCGCAATGCGCTGCTCGCCGCCGTGTCGCACGACCTGAAGACGCCGCTGACCGCGATCCGCGGGCTCGCCGAGACGCTGGAGCGGCCCGAGCGGCTGGCCGACGGGCAGCCGGCCGCGCTCGCGCACGGCATCCGCAACCAGGCCGAGGCGCTGCACGGGCTCGTCGTGAACCTGCTCGATCTCGCGCGCATGCAGAGCGAGGGCGTGCGGCTGAATCGCGAGTGGCACATGCTCGACGAGATCGTCGGCAGCGCGCTCGCGCATTCGGCCGGCGTGCTGGCCGGCCGCGACGTGAGCGCCGACCTGCCGGCCGACCTGCCGCTGATCGACGTCGACGCGCTGCTGATCGAGCGCGTGCTGATGAACCTGCTCGACAACGCGGCGAAGTACGCGGGCGCGGATGCGGCCGTGGCGGTGCGCGCACGCGTGTTCGGCGAAACGCTGTACGTGTTCGTCGAGGACGACGGGCCCGGCTTCGTCGCGCGCAACACCGAGCCGCTGTTCGAGCCGTTCGAGCGCGAGCGCAAGGAATCGTCGATCAGCGGCGTTGGGCTCGGGCTCGCGCTGTGCCGCAGCATCGTCAACGCGCACGGCGGCTCGATCCGCGCGGTGCCGCTCGATCCGCACGGCGCGCGGTTCGAGATTCGCCTGCCACTGGGTGCGCCGCCCGACATCGAACACGAGAGCCGGACATGATCAGATCGCGCGTACTTATCGTCGAGGACGAATCGGACATCCGCCGTTTCGTGCGGATGGCACTGGAACAGGAGGGGCTCGACACCTGCGAGGCGTCGACGGCCCGCGAGGCGCGGATGTACGCGTCGAGCAGCAAGCCCGATCTCGTGATCGTCGATCTCGGGCTGCCGGACGACGACGGCAAGACGTTCATCCGCGAACTGCGCGAGTGGTCGACGGTGCCGGTGATCGTGCTGTCGGCGCGGCAGCAGGAGGTGGAGAAGGTCGCGGCGCTCGACGCGGGCGCGGACGATTACCTGCCGAAGCCGTTCGGCGTGCCCGAACTGCTCGCGCGGGCGCGCGCGCAGTTGCGGCGCGCGGCGTTCGTGTCGGCCGACGGGCAATCGTCGTCGATCGTGCGCTTCGGCGACGTGACCGTCGATTTCGGCAAGCACGAAGTCGCCCGCGGCGGCGAACCGGTTCATCTGACGCGCCTCGAATTCCGGCTGCTCGCCGCGCTGGTTCGCGCGCGCGGTGGCGTGGTCGCCGCGCGGCAATTGCTGGCCGAGGTGTGGGGGATCCACGACGCGGAACGCGCGCACTACGTGCGCGTGTACATGACGAACCTGCGGCAGAAGCTCGAACCGGTGCCGGCACGCCCGCGGCACCTGTTGACGGAACTGCAGTTCGGCTACCGGCTGGTCGGTCTGGAAACGGTCGGCATGACGGACGGGCAGCGTGATGCGGCGTCGGCAGGTCTAGACAGGTGAAAACCCGCTCCCGGCCACCATCCTGCGCGCGGAGAAAGCTGTCGTTTAGCTCGCTGTAATTCGTAATTAATTGAAATTGAAGGGAATTTACAACCCACGGCCATAATCCGCCGACAATTAGAGATAAACACGGATTGCTGGTGGTGCGCCTGCGCGGGCAAAGTTGTATGTACAACTTGGGCGGTCGCCGGACGAGGCGATGCCCGGGTTGGAAGGGTTCACGGCGGGGCGCCGTGCCGGCCGCGCCGGTGCGGGCTGTCCGACGGGACCCTTGCCCAGTTCGTCCACGACAGGAACGTCATGAAGAAACTCGCGCTCAGTATTGCCCTCGCCTGCATCGCGGTCGGTGCCCACGCCAAGGATTGGTCGACGATCCGGTTCGGCGTCGACGCCAGCTATCCGCCGTTCGAATCGAAGGACGCAAGCGGCAAGGTCGTCGGCTTCGACGTCGATCTCGGCAACGAGATCTGCGCCCGCCTGAAGGCGAAGTGCGTGTGGATCGAGAACGACTTCGACGGGATGATTCCCGCGCTGAAGGCGAAGAAGTTCGACGGCGTGCTGTCGTCGATGTCGATGACGCCGGCGCGTGCCGAGCAGATCGCGTTCTCCGACAAGCTGTTCAACACGCCGACGCGCCTCGTCGCGAAGAAGGGCGCGAACCTGCAGCCGACGGCCGAATCGCTGAAGGGCAAGTCGGTCGGCGTCGAGCAGGGCACCATCCAGGAAACCTACGCGAAGACGTACTGGGCGCCGAAGGGCGTGCGGGTCGTGCCTTACCAGAACCAGGACGGCGTGTACCAGGACCTGATGTCGGGCCGCCTCGACGCGGCGCTGCAGGACGCGGTGCAGGCCGACATCGGTTTCCTGAAGACGCCGCGCGGCGCGAGCTTCGATTTCGCCGGCAAGGACATCGACGATCCGAAGACGCTCGGCAACGGCGCCGGCATCGGGCTGCGCAAGGAAGACGCCGACCTGAAGGCGAAGATCGACCACGCGATCGCCGACATCATCAAGGACGGCACGTACAAGAAGCTCGAGAAGAAGTACTTCGCATTCGACGTCTACGGCGGCTGACCGTCCGTGCGGCGCGCATCGCCTGCGGCGCGCGCCGCATCCGTTGCCGTGTGCAATCCGCTTCGCGGGATGCGTCCGGCTTGATGAGCGGGTCGCATCAGGTAGTGCGCAGATATCGTTTGATGCGCGGTTAATGGCTATTGACAATCCAGCCACTTCGTTCTGGATCCCTTCTATGATCTTCCAAGGATTTGGCCCGCTTCTGTGGGCCGGCACGGTCGAGACCGTGAAGCTCGCGGTGCTGTCGCTGGCCGCGTCGCTCGTTCTGGGCCTCATCGGTGCGAGCGCGAAGCTGTCGACGAACCGCGTGCTCAAGTCGATCGGCACCTTCTACACGACGCTGATCCGCGCGGTGCCGGATCTCGTGCTGATGTTGCTGCTGTTCTACGGGATCCAGATCCTGCTGAACAACTTCACCGACATGCTCGGCTGGGACCAGATCGACATCGACCCGTTCGTGGCGGGCGTCATCACGCTCGGCTTCATCTACGGCGCGTACTTCACCGAGACGTTCCGCGGTGCGTTCCTGTCGGTGCCGCGCGGCCAGCTCGAAGCGGGCTTCGCGTACGGGATGAGCGGCTGGCGCGTGTTTCGCCGCATCCTGTTCCCGCAGATGATGCGCTTCGCGCTGCCCGGCATCGGCAACAACTGGCAGGTGCTCGTGAAGGCCACCGCGCTCGTGTCGATCATCGGCCTCGCCGACGTCGTCAAGGCGTCGCAGGACGCGGGCAAGAGCACGCTCGATTTCTTCTTCTTCACGCTTGCGGCAGGCGCGATCTACCTCGCGATCACGACGGTGTCCAACGTCGTGCTGCATCACCTCGAGAAGCGTTATTCCGTCGGCGTCCGGAGGCTCGCACTGTGATCGAACTCGTCAGCCAGTACTGGCAAAGCTATCTCTACACCGACGGCTACCGCTTCAGCGGCCTCGCGATCACGCTGTGGTTGCTGGTCGTGTCGATCGCGCTGGGCTTCGCGCTCGCCGTGCCGCTCGCGATCGCGCGCGCGTCGTCGAACCGCTGGATCTCGGGCCCGGTGTGGCTCTATACGTACGTGTTCCGCGGCACGCCGCTCTACGTGCAGCTGCTGATGTGCTACACGGGCATCTACAGCCTGCAGGTCGTGCACAACCACGTGCTGCTCGACACGTTCTTCCGCAACGCGATGAACTGCACGCTGCTCGCGTTCGTGCTGAACGAATGCGCGTATGCGACGGAGATCTTCGCGGGCGCGATCAAGGCGACGTCGGCCGGCGAGATCGAGGCCGGCATGGCCTACGGGATGTCGCGCTTCAAGCTCTATACGCGGATCATCCTGCCGTCCGCGCTGCGCCGCTCGCTGCCGAGCTACAGCAACGAAGTGATCCTGATGCTGCACGCGACGACGCTCGCGTTCACCGCGACCGTGCCCGACATCCTGAAGGTCACGCGCGACGTCAATTCGGCGACGTACATGTCGTTCCAGGCCTACGGCATCGCGGCCGTGCTGTACGCCGTCGTCGTGTTCACGCTCATCTGGGCGTTCCGCAAGCTCGAGACGCGCTGGCTCGCGTACCTCTCGCCGCGCGGCCATTAACGCATTCGCAAGATTCGCAAGGAAGGACCCAGCATGTACAAGCTTACCGTTGACAACCTGCACAAGAAGTTCGGCGACAACGAGGTGTTGAAGGGCGTGTCGATGAAGGCGAAGGCCGGCGACGTGATCAGCATCATCGGCTCGAGCGGCTCCGGCAAGAGCACGTTCCTGCGCTGCATCAACTTCCTCGAGCAGCCGTGCTCGGGGCAGATCACGATCGGCAGCGAGCCGATCGAGACCACGCGCGACCGCAACGGCTCGCTGCGGGTGGCCGACCAGAAGCAGCTGCAGCGGATGCGCACCAAGCTGTCGATGGTGTTCCAGCACTTCAACCTGTGGGCGCACATGACGGTGCTCGAGAACGTGATCGAAGCGCCGATGGCCGTGCTCGGGGCGAGCAGGGACGAGGCGATCGCGCGGGCGCGCAAGTACCTGGAGAAGGTCGGCCTCGCGCCGCGCGTCGAGGGCATGTATCCGTCGCACCTGTCGGGCGGCCAGCAGCAGCGCGTGGCCATTGCGCGCGCGCTCGCGATGGAGCCGGAAGTGATGCTGTTCGACGAGCCGACGTCGGCGCTCGATCCGGAGCTGGTGGGCGAAGTGCTGAAGGTGATGCAGAAGCTCGCCGAGGAAGGCCGCACGATGGTCGTCGTCACGCACGAGATGGGCTTCGCGCGCAACGTGTCGAATCACGTGATCTTCCTGCATCAGGGAAAGATCGAGGAGGAAGGGAATCCGCAGGAGATTCTCGTGAATCCGAAAAGCGAACGGCTCGGGCAGTTCCTGTCGGGGCGGTTGAAGTAAGCAGGCGGGCGGTGGTGCAGGGTGGAACGCTAAATGCTTGTCACGCGGAATCCTTTCGATGAAGGAGCACCGCGATGAGCGAGCAGACCACCACCGCTTTTTCCCACGTGAAGCCGCAGGACACCGCGTATCGCGGCGAAGGCCTGCGCGACTTCTTCCTGTATCGCGATCTCGGCATCGCGGCCGCGACGAACGGCAAGGTCGTCGCGCAGCTTGTCAGGGCGAATCATGCACCGGAGGCGGGCACCGGCTGGCACCGTCACGAGGCCGAGTTCCATATCGTGATCATGCTGAAGGGCTGGGCGCGCTTCATGTACGGCGAACGGGAGACGCTGGTGGCGGCCGGCGACTGCGTGCATCAGGCGCCGGGGATCGTCCACTATCTGTTCGACTACTCGCCTGACATGGAATACCTGGAGATCGTCGGGCCCGCCGATTTCAAGTCGATCGACGTCGACGGGCCGTGCGCCGTGCCGCCGCCGACGCCGTGGGGGGAGGCTGGCGCGTAGCTGCCCGGTTGCCCCCTGGGCGCGCATCACACGCACGCTTGCATCAGACCGCCTTCGGGCGGTTTTTTTGTTGCGCGCTCCCCGGAAGCCTCCATGCGTACCGATGACGCCAGCGGCACGTTTTCCCTTCCCCGGCAACATTCTTTCGAATTCCGAACGGTTGGGAAGCTGAAGATCCGGAAAGAAAAGAAAGACATTCGTCAGCTTCGACGCGCTGGCCGCGCCGCGATGTCAAAGATCGTCAATTGCGCGGGGCGGCGGTGCACGGCCTGCCGACGACCGGCGTTAAGGAGGTACCAGCCGGATCGCCGGTTGACCAACCCGGGAGAGTTTCATGAAGCGCATCGCGAAGATCCTGACGGCTACCGCAGTGGCATGTGCGGTTCTTGTTCCGGCGCTTGCCGAAGCGCATTCGCATCGTGTGTGCCACGTCGATCATCACCACCATCGCGTGTGCCGCTGGGTGCGGTAAGCGCGAATTTTCCGGGGCGACCCGGAACGCATTCTTCAGTCAGGCAAATCAGGAGAGGATCATGAAAAAAACGATGTTGATCGCCGCGCTGGTCGCCGGCATGGGGTTGTCGATCGGTGCGTTCGCGCAGGTGCCGGCCAGCGCGCCGGCCGGCACGACCGGTCTGTGCAAGGACGGCTCGTTCTACTCGGGCGCGTCGAAGAAGGGCGCATGCGCGGGCCACAAGGGCGTGAAGACCTGGTACGGCGCCTCGTCGGCGGCAGCCGCGAGCGCACCGGCCGCGGCGCCCGCAACGGCGGCCTCCGCTGCTGCTGCATCCGGCACCGCGCCGGCGAAGAGCGCGGCCGCGA
>NZ_QOBB01000306.1:0-7039 GCF_024704855.1 Burkholderia sp. HAN2018
CCGCGCAGGTCGACGCCGCGCAGGCGGCCGTGGCCGAAGCGCAGTGGAAGCTCGACCAGAAGCGCGTCGCCGCCCCCGCCGCCGGGCGCGTGTACGACACGCTGTACCGTGTCGGCGAATGGGTGCAGGCCGGCAATCCGGTCGTGCAGATGCTGCCGCCGCAAAACCTGAAAGTGCGCTTCTTCGTGCCCGAGGCCGCCATCGCATCGCTCGCACCGGGGCGCACCGTCGCGATCCACTGCGACGGCTGTGCGGCCGACGTGCCCGCGCACATCATCTACGTGTCGAGCGAGGCCGAATACACGCCGCCCGTGATCTACAGCAACGAGAGCCGAACCAAGCTCGTGTTCATGATCGAGGCGCGCCCGGCCGTGGCCGACGCGCCGAAGCTGCATCCGGGCCAGCCCGTCGCCGTGAGGGTGCCGTGAACGCGCCCTCCGCCCCGTACGCGATCGACGTCGTTCGCCTGAACAAGCGTTTCGGCGACAAGCATGTCGTGAAGGATGTGTCGCTGCGCGTCGCGCGCGGCGAGATCTTCGGCTTTCTCGGGCCGAACGGCAGCGGCAAGACCACGTCGATCCGGATGATGTGCGGGTTGCTCACGCCCGACTCGGGCAGCGGCACCTGTCTCGGCTACGACATCGTGCGCGACAGCGCGCAGATCAAGCGGCGCGTCGGCTACATGACGCAGCGCTTCTCGTACTGGGAAGACCTGTCGATCCGCGAGAACCTCGATTTCGTCGCACGCGTGTACGGGATGCCCGACCGCAAGGCGGCCGTCGCGCGCGCACTCGACGGGCTCGGCCTCGCGAGCCGCGCCGACCAGCTCACGGGCGCGCTGTCGGGCGGCTGGAAGCAGCGCCTCGCGCTGGCCGCCTGCATGCTGCACGAGCCGGCCCTGCTGCTGCTCGACGAGCCCACGGCCGGCGTCGACCCGGCCGCGCGCCGCGACTTCTGGGAAGAACTGCACCGGCTGGCCGCCCAGGGGATCTCGGTGCTCGTCAGCACGCACTACATGGACGAAGCCGAACGCTGCCACAAGCTCGCGTACATCGCGTACGGCGAGCTGCTCGCGCAGGGCACGTCGGCGGAGATCGTCGCGTCGCAGGGGCTCGCGACCCGCGCGATCACCGGCGGGCACCTGGCCGAACTGTCCGCGCGACTGCGCACGATGCCGGGCGTCGACCAGACGGTCGTGTTCGGTTCGGCGCTGCACGTGAGCGGCCGCGATCGCGCGCGGCTCGACGCGACGCTCGCACAGGTCGCGGCGCAGGCCGGCGGGCCCGCCGCGCTGCAGGTCGCGCCGATCGACACCGGCCTCGAGGACGTGTTCATCTACATGATGGGCCGCGCATCCGCGCCGCCCGGCGGAGCGTCGTCATGAACGCGTGGGCGCGCTTGCGCGATGCGTTCTCGGTCGCGCGCTGGTGGAGCATCGTGCTGAAGGAATTCCTGCAGTTGCGCCGCGACCGCGTGACGTTCGCGATGATCGTCGGCGTGCCGATCATCCAGCTCTCGCTGTTCGGCTTCGCGATCAACACCGATCCGAAGCACCTGCCGACCGCGGTGATCGTCGCCGACGCGAGCCCGTTCGCGCGGAGCTTCGTCGCCGCGATGCGCAACTCCGCGTACTTCGACATCGTCGAGACGCTGCCCGACGAAGCGGCCGGCCAGCGTGCGCTCGCGCGCGGCGACGTGCTGTTCGTATTGAACGTGCCGGCCGATTTCTCGCGCCGGCTGCTGCGCGGCGAACGTCCGTCGCTGCTCGTCGAGGCGGACGCGACCGATCCCGTCGCGACCGCATCGGCGATCGGTGCGCTCGCCGGCCTCGTGCAGCCGGTCGCGGACAAGGATGTGACCGGCCCGCTCGCGCACCTGAACGGCCGTCCGGCCGCCTTCGACGTCGTGCTGCACCGGCTCTACAACCCCGAGGGCATCACGCAGTACAACGTCGTACCGGGCCTGATGGGCGTGATCCTGACGATGACGATGGTGATGATGACGGGCCTCGCGATCACGCGCGAACGCGAGCGCGGCACGATGGAGAACCTGCTCGCGACGCCCGTGCGACCGCTCGAGGTGATGACGGGCAAGATCGTCCCGTACGTGCTGATCGGGCTGATCCAGGTGTCGATCATTCTCGCGGCCGCCCGCTTCGTGTTCGAGGTGCCGTTCGTCGGCAGCGCATTCGCGATCTACCTGTCCGCGCTGCTGTTCATTGCCGCGAACCTGACCGTCGGCATCACGCTGTCGTCGCTCGCGCAGAACCAGTTGCAGGCGATGCAGCTCGCGGTGTTCTACTTCCTGCCGAACATCCTGCTGTCGGGCTTCATGTTCCCGTTCGCCGGGATGCCGAAGTGGGCGCAGTTCATCGGCAACCTGCTGCCGCTCACCTACTTCAACCGCCTCGTGCGCGGCATCCTGCTGAAAGGGAACGGCTGGAACGACCTGTGGCCATCCGTGTGGCCGGTCGCGCTGTTCACCGTCGTCGTGATGGGCATCGCGTTGCGCTTCTACCGGCGCACGCTCGACTAGGCACCGCACGATGAAACCGGATTCGCGTCGCCCCCTCCACGCCACCCGCTGCTGCACGCTGGCCGCTGCCGCGCTGCTCGTCGCCGGATGCGCGGTCGGGCCGGATTTCCACGCGCCGGATGCGCCCGCCACGCAGCGCTACACGCGCGGCGAACCGCCGGAGACGACGGCCGCCGCCGGCCCGGCAGGCGATGGCCAGACGTTCGCATCGGCCGAACACACTCCGCAGCACTGGTGGACGCAGTTCGGCTCCGAACCGCTGAACCGGCTCGTCGATACCGCGTGGCGCAACAGCCCGACGCTTGCCGAAGCCCGCGCGCGGCTCGACGAAGCGCGCCAGAACCATGCGGCCGAAGCCGGCGCGACGATGCTGCCGAAAGTCGATGCGAGCCTGTCCGCGACGCGCGAGCAGGTCGACACGACCGCGTTCGGCCTGCCGGCCAGCGTGCCGAGCCCGGGGCCGTTCACGCTTTATGACGCGTCGGTGAGCGTGTCGTACGTGCTCGACGTGTTCGGCGGCAACCGGCGCGCGCTCGAGGCGCTGCGCGCGCAGGTCGACTACCAGGCCTATACGCTCGACGCCGCGCGCCTGACGCTCGCGGGTAACGTCGTCGCCACCGCGATCCTGCGCGCGTCGCTCGCGCAGCAGGTCGCGCTCACGCGGCAGCTGATCGACGCGCAGACGCGGCAGTTGCGCATCGTCGAAGCGCGTTTCACTGCCGGTGGCGTATCGCAGGCCGATGTGCATGCGCAGCGCGCGTTGCTCGCGCAGACGCAGGCGTCGCTGCCGCCGCTCGCGACCCGCCTCGCGCAGTCCGGCCACCGGCTCGCGATCCTGCTCGGCGCGCCGCCCGCCGACGCGATGCTGCCCGACCTCACGCTGGATGCGCTCGCGCTGCCTCGCACGCTGCCCGTCGCGCTGCCGTCGACGCTCGCACGCGAACGGCCCGACATCCGCGCCGCCGAAGCCGTGCTGCACCAGGCGAGCGCGAACGTCGGCGTGGCCACCGCGAACCTGTATCCGCGTTTTTCGGTTTCGGCGGGGACCGGCTCGGAGCGCACGCGCATCGCGGATATCGTGAGCGGGCTCAATGTATGGAATGTCGGTCTCGGTCTCACGCAGCCGCTCTTTCACGGCGGTGAACTGCGCGCGAAGAAACGCGCGGCCGAAGCGGCGTACGACGCCGCGTTCGCGAGTTACCGGGAAACCGTGCTCGAGGCGCTGCAGCAGGTGGCCGATGCGATGCGCGCGGTCGAGCACGACGCTGCCGCATGGCAGGCTCGGGACACGGCGGCACGGGAAGCGGCGACCAGCAATACGATTGCCGGCGACCGTTACGCGGCGGGCGGGATCAGCACGTTCGACCTGCTCGATGCACAGCGGCAGGCACTGCAGACGGCGCTCGACCGTACGCGCGCACAGGCCGACCGGCTTGCCGATACGGCGGCGCTGTTTCAGGCGCTCGCGGGAAGCTGGACGAACGACGCGGCGGAGTGAGTGCGCGGTGCAGGGTCAATGCGGCGATCGAAGCGGAGCGACCGCGCGACGCGGGTTTGACCCAGCGATAGAAACGGAGCGACCGGATGCGGGCTTGACGCAGCGATAGAAGCGGAATGACGGCGCGATGCGTGCTCGACGCAACGATCGCGGCGCGACATTCGCACGAATCGCGCGGACATGAAAAAACCGGCCCGAAGGCCGGTTTTCATACCGCATGCCGCAAGCGGCGCTCGCGCGCCGCGCGACATCAGAAGCGGTGGATCATGCCGACGCCGACTGCAATCTGGTTCTGCTTCGAACCTGCTGCCACGCCGTCGCCGATCTGCGTCGTCGCTGCCTGGATGCCGCCAGCCTTGTTCAGCGTATTGCCGGATGCGTGCTGGTAGGCTTCGAGTGCGTACAGGCCCGTACGCTTCGACAGGCTGTAGTACTGCGACAGCGTGACCTGATGGTACTTGGCCGCGCTCGTGATGCCGTTCGACTGCGTCGCCGCCGTGTACGAGTAGCCCACTGCGAAGTCCCACTGTGCCGCTGCCTTCCAGTGCAGCACGGCGCCAGCCGTGTTGAAGATCGCCGAGTTGCGGAACGCCGAGCCGACGCCCGGGGTGTACTTGACGTTCGTGTACGACGCTGACACGTCCCACGCCGGCGCGAACTGGTAGCCGGCCGTCACGCCGATGCGCTGCTGCGACTGCGCCGTCTGATAACCGGAGTTGATCGCCGACACGGCCGGCTGGCCGCCGCTCGTGACCGTCGAGTTGTCGCCCCACAGGCCGCCGCCGAGCGTCGAGTTGTTGACCTTCTGGTAGCCGACCGCGATGCCTGCCGGACCGTTCAGGTACTGGACTGCCGCGCTCCACGTCGAGCCGCGGTTCACGCTGCCCGGCACGCCGCCGAACGAGTACGAACCGCCGACCGTGAAGCCGTAGAACTTCGGCGACATGTAGACGAGCGAGTTGTTCGCGCGGTAGCTGGTATCCAGCGAATCGATATCACCCGGGTGCGCGCCGTATGCGCCCGTCAGCCACGTCGTCGGGCTGTACGGCGACAGCAGCGTGTAGTACGCCGTGTACTGACGGCCGGCCGTCAGCGTACCGTACGCCTGGTTCGTCATCCCGACCCATGCTTGACGGGTGAAGATACCGCCTGCCCATTGCGACGCACCGGTCGCCGAGTTCACGCCCGCTTCCAACTGGAAGATCGCCTTCGTGCCGCCACCGAGATCTTCGCTGCCCTTCAGGCCGAAGCGGCTGCCCGCCCATACGCCGGTGGACATCGACACCTTCGAGTGACCGCCGCTCGTCGCACCGGTCGACGGTGCCGCGTTGTTCTGGTAAGCCAGACCGTTATCGACGATACCGTACAGGGTCACGCTGCTTTGAGCGTGGGCGGCGGTAGCGGCTGCAAGGCCCGCTGCCGTCATGGCGAAAGCGACGCGCTTTTTCATTGATTCTCCGTCCTCAAAGAATGATTTCTTTTCTGGTGTGGTTTTATGACTGACACATGTGCGAGTACATGCCGACGCGATTCTGACGGATTACCAATCATTTCCCAACATGTGCAGTCGGTCATCGTATGATCGACGCAACGCACGGGTTCACCAAGCAGTTACATAACACCTGAAAACGCTTACGCGGCGGGCTTTTCCGGCATTTCCCGGTGAAAACCCTAGCTTTACATTTTTACGGGTGCAACACGACCGTCGGATGTTGTCAGATGCCTTCGGCGAAATACATCTTACAAATGCGCGACCGCGGCTGACGCCGCGATTCACGCCGCCGCGAAGGATCGCTGACGTTCATGACACCCACGTTTCGCGAAACGAAATGATGAAAACGTTTTTAGACGATGCGGGAGAGCTGGCCCGGCGAACGCGGGCCGAGGGGCGACGCCGGCACCTGTCGCGCCGGCATCGTTCGGTGGGTGTCAGCGTGTGACCGGCTGCGCGAGATGCGCGCTCACGGCATCGGAGAGCGCGGTCATGCGCGCGCGAATCGCCGTGTTCGAGCCGACCAGCGCGAGCGACGACGCCATGATCCGGTAGACGCGCTTTCTCGGCACCTTGGCCGGCTTCGCCGGATCGAGCCACGCGTCATGACCGGCCAGCAGCTCGAGCGTTTCGAGGCCGATCATGATCGGCCACAGGCATGCCAGCCGCAGCCGCACGAAGCGGCGCGGGATCGCAACGGTATACAGGCATGCGTCGCGATACTGGTCCAGCGTCACGCGCAGCAGGTCGACCAGCACGCCACGCGCGCGCGCCGACGCATCGGGCAACGTCAGGTCGGCGACGCTCAGCCCGTGCGCGCCCAGCACATCGTCGGGCAGGTAGCAGCGGCCGATGCGCAGGTCCTTCGCGCAGTCGCGCAGGATGTTGGTCATCTGCAGCGCCTTGCCGAAGCGGATGCCCTTCTCGACCATGTCCGGCAGGTTCCAGCCGCGCGCGGCCGGCGTGTGCATGCCCGTCATGTCGGTCCAGAACTCGCCCACGCAGCCGGCGACGAGATACGTGTAGCGGTCGAGTTCGTCGCGCGTCCGCAGCGACGCGACCCGCCCCGATTGCTCGTCGGGGAACGTGCGCAGGTCGAATACCATCCCCGCCGTCAGCGTCGCGACGACCTTGCGGATCGACGCGCGATCGGCGTCCGGCTGCGCGCGCAGCAGCGCGAGCATCGGCTCCATCGAGCCGAGCAGCACGTGCTCGTGCGAATCGGTCTGCATCCGCGTCACGTCCTCGAGCGCACGCGACAGCGCGACGCCGTCGCCGAGCTGCTCGACCTCGTCGCGCAGCTCGGTCAGCAATGCCGCCCGGCGATCGGGCGCGACGAGCGCCGTATCGGCGATCGTGTCGGCCGCGCGCGCGAGCAGGTACGCGAGGCCGACCGGGTCGCGCATGCCGTCGGGCAGCACGCGCAGCGTCAGGTAGAAGGAGCGGGAAACGTTCTTCAGCAGGTCGCCGAGCAGGTAGGCGGAATCGGTTCGAGTCGTCATGGGTCGGGAAAA
>NZ_QOBB01000307.1:0-7021 GCF_024704855.1 Burkholderia sp. HAN2018
CGCTTCGTCGCGGCCACGAGCGACGCCGGCCGCAGGAACACGTGCTGGCGCCGCGGCGCGGCCGAGCGCGCGCGATTCGGTGCGAGGCCGTGCTTCGCCTGCACGACCGCGCAGAATTCACGGAAGAAATCGTCGGTCCATTCGCGCAGCGTATTTTCGATCTGCCGCCCCGGCAGCTCGGTGAGCGGGCCGCTCGCCGTCGCCCAGACCACGTACTCGATGCGCGTGGCGTTCGCGTCGTCATCCGGCATCAGCACGAGTTCGACCTGGCCGCGCAGCGCGCCGAGCCCGTCGGCCCGCGCCTTGAAATTGAGCACGCGGCGCGGCTGACCTTCCGCATCGCCCTGCTCGGCGGCCGCATGCGCACGCACGTCGTAGCGGGCGCGCAGCGGGCCGAGCGGCACCGTGATCGTCAGCGCGAACTCGCCGTCCGCAAGCTTCACGAACGATTCGCAACGATCGAAGCTCGCGCGCAGCAGCGCGAGATCCTCGAATGCCTCCCGCACGACGGGCGGCGCGAGCGGTATGCGCAATGTGTCGTTCAGTTCCATGACGCCTCCCCGATGAACGCGCGCCGCATCAGGATGTCTCGACGAGACTGTCGATCCGTGCGGCGTCGAAGGCGACGTAGAGCGCGAGCGCCGACGCCGCCCCCTTCGGTTCCTCGTAACTCCATGCGGCGTTCTCGATCACGCCGTCTTCCGTCTGCAAGTCGAAGTGTACGGCCTCGCCCCTGAACGGGCAGACCGACGTGATACCGGATTTCACGAGCCGGCGCATGTTGACGTCGCGGCGCGGCAGGTAGTGGGTGTCCGGCAGGCCCGTTTCGCGCACGGTCAGCGCGCCGTGCGAATCGGCGTACGTGATACCGCGATGGATCACGCGCACGCGATGACGGTTCGGCACGATTTCGAGACGAGGGTCGGCTGCGTCGGACATCGTTTCTCCTTGGGACGACCCGGCCAGGCCGGGCTCAGGAAACGAAAAAGCCACGGCACGGGTGCCGTGGCTTTCATTATGGGCGAAACCGCAGCCGAATGCGCGACCCGGGCCGGCGCCGCGCGCGGCAGGCTACTGCGCGCTCCACTGGAACGCCGTCTTCGCGCCGCCCTTCGCGCCGACCGTGACGGCACGGGATTCCTCGTTGCCCTGGTACGACGCATGCACCGTATAGCGGCCCGGCGGCACCTTCACGAGCATGTACGGCCCGCGCGCGTCGGTCTTCAACACCTCGTCGCCCTTGCCGTCGACGATCCGCACATGAACGTCGGCCAGGAACTCGCCGCCCTTGCCGGTGAAGCGCAGCGCCAGCGGCCATTTCGGCTCGTTGCGCTGGAACGCCGTCGATTCGTCCTGCCCGACGCCGCCGGACACGAAGGTGACGTCGCCCTGCTGGCCCGGGGCGGGCAAGCCGTCCGACTGCGCGTACGCGCCGGTCGCTCCGGCCGCGAGGCCGGCGGCCAGCGCCGCGGCGACGGCAAATCGGGACACGTTGCGTAGATATTGCATGGCTCTCTCCTTGGGGTCGGAACACATACAGGGCGCTGCGTCACGCATTCGAGCGGCGGCGGCGCCCGCCGCGGCCGGCCTGGCCGGCCGTCGGCCGTGGCCGGTCAGCTCAGGTCGACCGGCACGAAGATCTGGGCATTATCGCGCTGGATCAGCAGAGCAAGACTGTTGCCCGCGCCCTTGACCGCGTCGCGCAACTGCTCGGCGCTCGTGACCGGGCGGCCGTTGACCGCGAGGATCACGTCGCCGGGCTGGATGCCCGCGTTGGCGGCCGGCCCGCCGGCCTGCTGCACGATCAGGCCGTGCGACAGGTTGTCGGCGCTGCGCTCCTGCGGCGACAGCGGACGCACCGCGACGCCCAGGCGCCCCTGCTCGACGGGCCCGCCGTCGTTCGACGCGAGCTTCGCATCGGCCATCGCGCCGAGCGTCACGCTGATCGACTTCTTCGACTTGTCGCGCCAGATCTGCAGGTCGGCCTTCGAACCCGGCTTCAGGTTCGCGATCTGCGCGGGCAGCGACGTCGAATCGGCAACCGGCGAGCCGTTGACCGACAGGATCACGTCACCCGGCTGCAAGCCGGCCTTCGCGGCCGGGCCGTTCGGATCGACCGAGCTGACGAGCGCGCCGTCCGGCTTCTGCAGTCCGAACGAGCTCGCGAGTGTCTGGTTCAGCCCCTGCACGGCGACGCCGAGGCGGCCGCGGCTCACGTGGCCCGTCTTCACGAGTTCGTCCTTCACCTTGATCGCCTCGTTGATCGGGATCGCGAACGACAGGCCTTGGAAGCCGCCCGTCTGCGAATAGATCATCGAGTTGATGCCGATCACCTCGCCCTGCAGGTTGAACAGCGGGCCGCCCGAGTTGCCGGGGTTCACCGGCACGTCGGTCTGGATGAACGGCGTGTAGTTCTCGTCCGGCAGCGCGCGCGACTTCGCGCTGATGATGCCCGACGTGACCGTGTTGTCGAAGCCGTACGGCGAGCCGATCGCGACGACCCACTGGCCGACCTTGCTCTGCGCCGGGTCGCCGATCTTCACGGTCGGCAGGCCGCTCGCATCGATCTTCAGCACCGCGACGTCCGACTGCTTGTCCGAGCCGACGACCTTCGCCTTGTATTCGCGCTTGTCGGTCAGCTTGACCGTGACGACGTTCGCGCCGTCGATCACGTGCGCATTGGTGAGGATGTACCCGTCGGAGCTGATGACGAACCCGGAACCGAGGCTCGCGCTCGGCTGGTCGTCCGGTTGCGCGTCGCCGCCCATGCCCGGCACCTGGCCGTAGAAATGCTTGAAGAACTGGTAGAACGGATCGCTCGGATCGATCGGCAGTTGCGGCTGCGGTACGCGCCGCGACACCTGCTTCACGACGTGCTTCGCGCTGATGTTCACCACCGCCGGGCCGTAAGTCTCGACGAGCCCGGAGAAATCGGGAATGCCGGTCTTGGCGGCCGCTTCGGCCGGCATCAGCGCGGCAGCCTGCGCGGGCGTGATGATTTGGGGATCGGCGCGGCGGGTGCCGGCAACATAACCGGCGGACAGGGCGGCCGCCACGGCGACCGCGACGGCGCCGCGCGCAAGGAATCGGGTGTTCATCGTAGGACCTCCTCTTTGTTAGGACGCAGCGTAACGACCCTGACTTAAAGGAGGCTTAATCAGCCTTAAGCGGGGCTTAAGCGGCCGCCGGCGCCCGCCCGGCGGCACGCGTCACGCGGATTCGGAAGGCTGCGGCGCCTCGGCCGGCATCTCGGCGTCGCGGAACACGACGCTGACGAGCAGGCCGCCCGCGGCCGCGTCGCCGAGCGACACCGTCGCCCCCTGCTGCGCCGCCACGCGCTTGACGATCGCGAGCCCGAGCCCGCTGCCCGACACATCGGTGCGCGCCCGCGCGGAGCTGTCGCGGTAGAAACGGTCGAACACGCGCTCGCGCTCGTCGGCCGGGATGCCGGGCCCGCTGTCGCCGATCTGCACGCACGCGCGGCCGGCCGCGTCGCGGGTGAGCGACACGTCGATGCGGCCGCCGTCCGGCGTGTATTTCACCGCGTTGTCGAGCAGGTTGCCGAACATCACGCGCAGCGCGCCGACGTCCGCGACGACGCTCGCCGCGTGCGTCTCCTCGAAGCCGAGATCGATGTCGCGCCGCTGCGCGAGCGGCGCAAGCGCAGCCACGCATTCGGCGAGCAGTGCCTGCAGGTCGACGGGTTCGCGCATCGTCGCGCCGTCGGGTTCGGCGCGTGCCAGCGCGAGCAGTTGCTCCGTGAGACGCGTCGCGCGCGACACACCATCCTGGAGATCCGCGACCGCCTCGCGGCGCGATGCGTCGTCCTTCGCGCGGGCGACGAGTTGCGCCTGGATCTGCACGGCCGCGAGTGGCGTGCGCAGTTCGTGCGCGGCGTCGGCCACGAACGCCTTCTGCGTGTCGAGCGCGGCCGACAGCCGCGCGAGCAGCCCGTTCAGCGCCCGCACGAGCGGCTGCACCTCGAGCGGCAGGCGCGCATCGGGCAGCGGATCGAGCGCTTCCGGCCGGCGCGCCTCGACGGCGCGCGTCACGCGGCCGAGCGGCGCGAGCCCGCGCCCGACGATCACCCACACGGCCGCGCCGAGGAACGGCAGCAGCACGATCAGCGGCCACAGCGTGCGCAGCGCGACGTTCGCCGCGAGCCGGTTGCGCACCGACAGCGGCTGCGCGAGCTGCACGACGTTGTCGCCGACGATCGCCCCGTACACGCGCCATTCGCCGCGATCGGTGCGCTCGGTCGAGAAACCGAGTTCCGCGCGCGGCGCGATCGGCGCACGCGGATGCGAGAAGTACATCAGCACGCCGTTGCGGTTCCAGATCTGGATCACGATGCCTTCGTCGCCGTTGGTACGCGAGCCGAATACCTGCGAGAACGGTTCCGACGGCAGCGCCGCGGCGATTTCCTGCAACTGGTAGTCGAACAGTTCGTTCGCCTCGGCGAGCGCCTGCCGGTAGATCAGCCAGCCCGCGATGCCCACGCCCGCGACGACGATCGCGAGCAGCCAGATCAGCAATTGATGACGAATCGACCTCACGCGTCAGCTTTCCTTGACGACCATGTAGCCAAGCCCGCGCACGTTGCGGATCAGGTCGGAGCCGAGCTTCTTGCGCAGCGCGTGGATGTAGACCTCGACCGTGTTGCTGCCGATCTCCTCGCCCCAGCCGTACATCTTCTCCTCGAGCTGGCTCTTCGACAGCACCGCGCCGGGCCGCGCGAGCAGCGCCTCGAGCAGCGCGAACTCGCGCGCGGACAGCGCGACGGGCGCGCCGTCGAGCGTCACCTGGTGCGAGGCGGGATCGAGCGTCAGCGCGCCGTGGCGGATCAGCGATTCGCTGCGCCCCGCCTGGCGGCGGATCAGCGCGCGCATTCGCGCGCCGAGCTCGTCGAGGTCGAACGGCTTGACGAGGTAGTCGTCAGCGCCCGCGTCGAGGCCCTTCACGCGATCGGCCACCGCGTCGCGCGCGGTGACGATCAGCACCGGCAGCGCCAGCCCGCGCGCGCGCAGCGTGCGCAGCACGTCGATGCCGTCGCGCTTCGGCAGCCCGAGATCGAGCAGCAGCAGGTCGTACGTCTCGCCGCCGAGCGCCGTCAGTGCGGCGTCGCCGTCCTGCACCCAGTCGACTGCAAAGCCGTCCGAGCGCAGCGCCTTGCGCACGCCTTCGGCAATCATTCGATCATCTTCGACAAGCAGAATCCGCATCGGGACAGGCATCCATGGGGCGAGTCAAACACGCCGACCATTGTAGCGCCGCGAACCCGGCGCGCGGCACCGTGCAATGCAACAGAAAGGCGGATTGCAAGGGGGCTGTCCGGACTTGTCTCTACAATGTGCGCTTTGGCGCCGCGCGCGCCCTGCCCGAACGTCGTGCTTTCCCCGTATTCGCTCATGCCGATTTCCGATCTTTCCAACCGGTTCGCCCCCCGCGCCCGCGTCTGCCTGCGGGCGGCCGCCATCCTCGCCACCTGCACGGCCCTCGCCTTCGCGCCTGCCGCGCAGGCCCGCAAGAAATCCCACAAGGAAGCGCGCAAGACCACGGTCGTGTCGCCGGCCGCGCGCGCGGCCGGCCTGCCGGCATCCGTGCTCGTCGCGCTGCAGCGCGCGAAGGTGCCGGCGTCGGCGATGAGCGTCGTCGTCGAGCGCGTTGGCGATCCGGAACCGCTGATCGCGTGGAATGCGAGCCGGCCGATGCTGCCCGCCTCGACGATGAAGCTCGTGACAACCTTCTCGGGCCTGTCGATCCTCGGCCCCGACTACCGCTGGCGCACGACCGCGTACACGGACGGCACGGTCGACCCCGACGGCACGCTGCAGGGCAACCTGTACATCAAGGGCACCGGCGATCCGAAGCTCGTACCCGAAGAGCTGATCGACCTCGTCGACAAGCTCCGCAAGGCCGGCGTCAAGCGCGTGGCCGGCGGCCTCGTGCTCGACAAGAGCTACTTCGCGGCGTCGACGCGCGATCTCCCTTCGTTCGACGACGATGCGAGCGCGCCGTACAACGTCGGCCCCGATCCGCTGCTGTACGCGTTCAAGGCCGTGTCGTTCACCGTCACGCCGGGCGACGACGGCAAGGTGGCCGTCGACGTGCTGCCGCCGCTCGCGGACCTGTCGATCGACAACCAGCTGGTCGAAGGCTCGGGCTCGTGCAGCGCGGCCGCCGCGGCCGCGCGGCCGACGCTGACGGCCGGCAGCGGGATCATGACCGCTTCGTTCGCCGGCGACTATCCGCTGCGTTGCGGCGCGCACACGACCAACCTCGCGATCCTCGATCACACGACGTTCTTCGCCCGCGGCTTCCTCGCGCTGTGGCAGCAGGACGGCGGCACGATCGCGGGGCCCGTGAGCGAAGGCAAGGTGCCGACCACCGCGCGGCCGCTCGCCGTGCATCACAGCCCGGTGCTCGGCAGCATCGTCTACGACATCAACAAGTTCAGCAACAACGTGATGGCGCGCAACCTGTTCCTGACGATCGGCGCGGTCGGCGGCAAGCCGCCCGCGACGCCCGAACAGTCGAGCCGCGTGATCCAGGCGTTCCTGCAGAAGAACGGCATCGCGATGCCCGACCTCGTGCTCGAGAACGGCTCGGGCCTGTCGCGCGAAGAGCATGTGAGCGCGCTGTCGCTTTCCGCGCTGCTGCAGGCCGCGAACGCGAGCCCCGTCGCGCAGGCCTTCATCGATTCGCTGCCGATCGCGGGCATCGACGGCACGATGAAGAACCGCCTCACCAACGCCGGCGTGCTCGGCAACGCGCACATCAAGACCGGCACGCTGCGCGACGTGCGCGCGATCGCCGGCTACGTTGCCGGCGCCGACGGCCAGAGCTACATCGTCGTCAGTTTCATCAACAACGATCACGCAGAAGCCGCGCGCGCCGCGCACGACACGCTGCTCGAGTGGATCTACGCCGGCGCGCAATGACGATCCGTGCGCCGCGGCATGGTGCGGCGCCGCCGGCCGCCGGCCCGCGCCGGCTTGCACCGGCCACGGGGCCGCACCGC
>NZ_QOBB01000308.1:0-6966 GCF_024704855.1 Burkholderia sp. HAN2018
CGCCTGCGCGCGCCGCCGCGCCAGATAACAATCCAGGAGGCAGCTTGACCCAAGCCGACGTTCAATCCGGCACCGCGCGCGCGTTGCCGCTGTCGCGTGGCACCGATGCGCCGCACCGCCCCGTCGCGCTCGACGACGTGCCGCTCAACCGTTTCCACGTGAAGATCGCCGGCCTGACGTTCGGCGCGCATTTCACCGAAGGCTACACGCTCGGCACGATCGGCTACGCACTCGCCGCGCTCGGCAGGCAGATGCCGATCGACGCGTTCTGGATGGGGATGATCGGCAGCTCGGCGCTGATCGGCATCTTCTTCGGCAGCCTCGTGTTCGGCTGGCTGTCCGACCGGATGGGCCGCCAGAAGATTTTCCTGACGAGCTTCGTGATCATCACGGCGGCCGCGTTCGCGCAGTTCTTCGTCACGTCGCCGCTCGAACTGTGCGTACTGCGCGTGCTGATCGGCTTCGGGATGGGCGGCGATTTCACCGTCGGCCACGCGATCCTCGCCGAATTCTCGCCGCGCAAGCATCGCGGCACGCTGCTCGGCTCGTTCAGCGTGATCTGGACGATCGGCTATGTCGCCGCGAACGTGCTCGGCCTCGCATACGGCGATGCCACGCCCGACGCATGGCGGTGGCTGCTCGCATCGGCTGCTTTGCCGGCGCTGATCGTGCTGGTCCTGCGGATCGGTACACCCGAATCGCCGCGCTGGCTGCTCGGCAAGGGCCGCGTGCAGGAAGCACGCGCGATCGTCGCGAAGCACTTCGGGCCGCACGTGATGCTCGACGGTTCGGCCGAACCGCATGCGAATGCCGGCTTCGCGCGGCTGTTCCAGCGTGACCTGATCCGCCGCACGATTTTCAACTGTGCGTTCTTCGTGTGCCTCGTGATTCCGTATTTCGCGATCTACACGTTCCTGCCGACGATCCTGAAGACGATCGGCCTCGCCGAAGGCTTCGGTACGGACCTGCTGCTGAACGCGTTCCTCGTGCTGGGCGCGCTGATCGGCATAGGGCTGACGATCCGGCTGTCGCGACGCGGTTTCCTGATCGGCTCGTTCGCGGTGACGTGCGCGTCGCTCGTCGCGCTCGCGGTGCTGCCGTCAGCGGCGGCCGTCGCGATGATCGTCGCGTTCGCGATCTTCACGCTGACGATGTCGGCGTTCAGCAACCTCGTCGGCGTGTTCCCGCCCGAGTGCTTCCCGACCGAAGTGCGCGCGAGCGGCGTGGGCCTCGCGATCGCGTGCAGCCGGCTCGGTTCGGCGATCGGCACGTTCCTGCTGCCGGCCGGCATCGCGACGTTCGGCTTTCACGCGACGATGTTCGCGCTCGCGGGCGTGCTGCTGGTGGGGATGATCGTGTCGATCGCGTGGGCGCCGGAGACGAAGCATCTGACGCTGGAGGAGGCGTCGGGGCATTGACGACGGAGGCGGGTGGCGTGCCCGCCTGCTTCGTCACGCTCGGTGCTTTCGCTTCGACTCGCCGCCGATGCACGCCGGCGGTGCCGATCGCGATTCGAACGAGCCCGGCCGCGGCCGGGTTCGCGCATTCCGGACGCGATGCGGTGCGCGCGTTCGTTCAGAACAGAATCGACGCGTAGTCCCGCGCGCCGTGCAGGATGTGAAGAATGTCGATCCGCGTCGGCGGATCACCGACGACCCGATAGAAGATCTGGTAGTTGCCGTACACGCGGTGCCGCACGCCGTGACGCTCGAAGCGCGGCACCAGCGGAAACGCCAGCGGCATCGCGGCCAGACTCATGCACTTGTCGCGAATCTCCTGCACGAACGTCACGGCGCGTTGCGGGTTGTCGCGTGCGATGTCATCGGCGACCGCTTCGAGCTCGTCAATCGCAAAATCGGACAGGCGCACGATCAGGCCTGCCGATCCGCCTGCGCCCGATACTTCGCCTCGAGACGGTCGAAGACTTCCGCCGCCTCGGCGCCGCGTCCTGCTTCCGCATCGGCCAGGCTGCGCGCGATCACCGCGTCCAGCGCATTCAGTTGCGCCTCGCGATCCTGGATCAGGCGCACGCCTTCGCGCAGCACTTCGCTCTTGGATCCGTAGCGCCCCGATTCGACCAGCTTCGCGACGTAAGCCTCCAGTTGCTGGCCCAGTTCCGCACTGATCATGTCGACCTCCCGACCGGATTGAATTCGATCCGTCGAGCGTACCTTGGTTATCAACTATTATCAAGAAGACACGCTCCGGACGGAACGGCGCGAACACTTTCACGGCCGATCGGGTGAATGGACGAAACGGGATTCAGGCAGGCTGCGGCGGTGCCGGCATTCATCCGGGTTTCGCCTTCACTCGTGTAGCCTTGCCGAACGCCCACCATGCGAACACCGATCATGATTGAAGACATCGTCACGCCACAACCCGGCCTGAAGGTCTACCCGTCGGACACCGACGTCTTTGCCGAGGCCGATGCCGCACTCGCGCGCCATCTGCATCCGCTCGTGTCGATCGACCTGTCGACGGTCGATCCGTCGTGGCAGGGCTGGATCCACCTGCTCAGCCCGGTCGAACCTTATGACGGGCTCGTCGGGCAGGACACGGCCGCGTACCACAACGACTATCTTCGCGCGAACTGGATCGGGTTCCGGCTCGACGACGACAACCGCTACACGCTGCTCGGCGACCGGCGCTACTTCTATCTGGAAAACCCGCCCGACCCGCGGGACGCAGGCTATCGCAAGGAACTGGAGGCGCATTACGCCGAACAACAGGCCAGCATCGAAGCCGCGCGCAAGCGGTTCGCCGAATACGGCGTGCTCTACTCGTCGAACCAGTACGCGCCGGCCGAGCGCGATTTCAGCCAGGAAAAGCCGTGCAATCTCGTCGACCAGCTTGGCGGATCGGTCGGCTGGGGCAACTGGTCGGGCACCTCGGATTTCCCGGTCGACGACAGCGATCCGGACGACATCCGGCCGATCGGCCCCGACGGGGCGCGCTTTCGCTTCGTTGCCGGCGTGACCGGATGGGAATATCGCGCGGCGGGCGCCGACTGGATTCTCCTGTTTTACGAACCGGTCAGCCGCGTGGCGCTGCTGACGTTCGACTGGTCGTAAGGCGGGCGGGACGGCGGGCGTTCCGCCTCGTGGTTGGCCGTTCGGCGGACTCGGCGCGGCGGATTCGCGGCGATAGGCTGGGGCTTTCCGCTTTTCGACCGCAACCATGCCCGCCCGCCTTGTCGACCTCAGTCATGTCCTACCGTACGAGACGACGTACTTCGACGACCGGCTCGCGGTCGAACGAAACGGCCTCGATATTTCCGCGTTGCTGGGTGTGGACGGTCACGTTCCCGACGCGTTGCTGGTTTCGTTGTGCGGAGCGCCCACCGGATCGGAGATTCAAGCCTATCTCGACAGCAGAGGCTGGTTGACGCTCTCGGTCACGAACACCACCTGGATCCGATCCGAAAACCGCGTATCGGTGCGTCGAGAATCGGACGCATCCCTACTTGAACTCAAGACGATCGATCTCGTCGACAACGCAATCGCGGGACTCGGCGCGGCGATGCTGTGGCGCATCGTCAGGGCATCTGATACGTTGGGCATCAGCCGAATCATTGCATTCGCAGCGGGGGGCCGGAAGGCCGCGCCCAAACCGGGCGGGCGCCGGCTACTCGGATACTACGCATGGCCACGGTTCGGTTTCGACGCGCCCATTCCCGACAAGTGCAGCGATGAAGCAGCGTTGTTCCAGTATTTCCAGGGGCGCCCGGCCGGTCTTGCCGACGGATCGCTCCGGTCGCTGCGTGCGCTCTATGCCACACGATTCGGGCGAGATTTCTGGCGTGTGGCGGGATCACATCGCTGGATGTCATTCGACGTCGCACCGCGCGGCACATCGGTGCAGGCGCTGCAAAGATACCTGATCGAAAAGGGGATTTACGAATGAACGCAAAGCACACGCCGATTGCCGGATTCCGGATCGCGCGCGCCATGGCAAAGCGGGGCCGGCCGGCGAACCGGCATCGCCTTGCTCTCGTCTCCGAAGCCAGGCAACTCCTCGATACGCTCGTCGCAAACGAACTCCATCGAAGCCTGGCGCGCGTCATGCGCCAGTCCGCCATCGGGCACGACACACGACCGGCCGACATGCCGGCATCTCCGCCTCGACGCGCCGTCTTCAACGTCGGGCGTATCGATCTCTCCAAGTGCCAGTTGCCAGTCGAATCGATCGCCGAAATCGAAGCCAGCGGCCGCCGGGAGACACTCATGCACTTCGGACACGACCCCGACGCGTAGCCGGCAACGACGGGACGAAGCCGTCTGGCTCGGCTCGACATCGAGCGTACAGGTCTCCCGTTGGTAACGATCTTTAACGGACACCAAAGTTGGAAGCAGTGTGCGACCGGCGCGGACCGATCCGATTTTTCCCACATTCCGATCAGCCGCGTCCCACAGTCGCCCCCTACCCCTTCCGCCCCACCTGTTCCCGCACCCACGCGGCAAACGCAAGCACGTGCTCGACCGCGACACTCTCCGGCTCGACATCGAGCCAATAGCCGAACGGCCCGATCGGCTGCACCGGCGACAGCCGCACGAGGCTGCCTTCAGCGATCTCCTCCTCGATCATGTTCAGGTCGACCACCGCGAGCCCCGCCCCCTTGCGCGCTGCGCGGATCGCCTGTTCGAGCGTGGAAAACTCGATGCCGTCGCCGATCCGCGCCACCGGCACGCCCGCCTGCTCGCACCAGTCGGCCCACAGCGTCAGGCGCTTGCCTTCGTGCAGCACATGCAGCGACGGCAACCGGCCGAGCAGCACGTCGAGCGCATCGCCGCGATAACGCGGCGCACCGACGAGCGCATGCCGCTCCATCATCAGCAGCTCCGACTGCATCCCCGTGCGCGCCGCGCGCCCGAAGCGGATGTGGCAATGGCAATCGTCGGCCGGCTCGGTGCGGATCGACAGCTCGACGTCGGGCAGCGTCTCCGCGAGCGTGCCGAGCCGCGGCGAAAACCACTGCGTCGCGAACGTCGGCGGCAGCGACACCGTCAGGCGCCGCTTCGCACCCGGCCGCGTGGCGGCGACTTCGTCGACGCCGCGCTCGATCGTGTCGAACGCCCGCCCGACGAACGGCAGCAAGCGCCGGCCGGCCTCGGTCAGGCGCACGCCCTTGTGATCGCGCTCGAACAGCCGCGCGCCGAGCGCTTCCTCGAGCAGCCGGATCTGCCGGCTCACCGCCCCCTGGGTCACGCACAGCGAAACCGCCGCACGGTTGAAGCTCAGGTGACGCGCGGTCTCCTCGAAAAATCGCAGCGCGATCAACGATGGCAGGCGTCGCATGATGTGTGTCCCCTTCGTTCGTATCGTTCGTATCTTTAGTGTCGTTCGTGCCGTTGCCGGCCGTCACCGCCGTCCATCCCGCGGGCCGCCTGATCGCGACCATGCGCGCCAGCCGCCGCGCCGTAAAAACCCCGAGGGCCCGCGCCCTCGTTCGCCTCCATTCATCGTCCCCGCGCCCGCGCCGCCCGCCTACAATAAGCATCCCGCACCAAACACGACACCGCCCCGTGAGACGCAAGATGCCGGCGCTGAACGCGCTGAAAGCCTTCGAGATGGCCGGCCGCACCGGCAGCTTCACGCGCGCGGCCGAACTGCTCAACGTAACGCAGAGCGCGGTGAGCCGCCAGGTCCGCCAGCTCGAAGGCCAGCTCGGCGAAACCCTGCTCGAGCGGCGCCATCACCAGCTCGAACTGACGGCGGCCGGCCGCGTGCTGCTGCGCGCGCTGCAGCAATCGTTCGACAAGATCGAGCTGACCGTGCGCAGCCTGCAGGAAAAAACCCACCTGAACCGCCTGCGCGCGAACGTGCCGCCCACCTTCGCCGCGCGCTGGCTGATGCCGCGGCTCGGCCGGCTGCGCGACGCGCATCCCGAATTCGAGCTGAGCCTCACGACCCGCATTCACGACAGTCTCGGCGAATCGCGCGTGCTCGACTGCGCGATCCGGTTCGGCGACGGCGAATGGGACGGCTTCGACAACGCACTGCTGATGCAGGAGCAGCATATCGCCGTCTGCGCACCGGCGCTGTATGCGCGGCTGCGACAGGACGGCGCGCCGATCGACCTGAACCGCTTCACGCTGCTGCACGTGCTCGCCACCGACGACCAGCGCTACCTGACCTGGCAGCACTGGCTGAAGGCCGCCGGCATCGCCGACGTCGACACGCGCGGCGGCTACGAATTCGACCTGCTCGACCACGCGATCC
Organism: Burkholderia sp. HAN2018; assembly: GCF_024704855.1. Lineage (NCBI taxonomy): Bacteria > Pseudomonadati > Pseudomonadota > Betaproteobacteria > Burkholderiales > Burkholderiaceae > Burkholderia > Burkholderia sp. HAN2018. Next base: position 6,220 of record NZ_QOBB01000308.1, read on the forward strand.
GCGCGGCGATCGACGGCCTCGGGATCACGATCGCCGATCGCCACATGGTCGCGCGCGAACTGGCGACCGGGCAGCTGATGCAGGTGCTCAACGTGCACGTCGACGGCCATCAGTCGTACTGGTTCGTCACGCGGCCCGAACAGACGAACCTGCCGCACATCGTCCAGTTCCGCGACTGGCTGCAGCAGGAAGTGTGGCTCGCGAAGCGCCACCTCGAACCGTCGTCGCCGCTTCCGCAAGTGCCGCTGGCCTAGCAGCCCCCCGCCCCGAACGACCACGAACGCCGTCAACCGGCACGCGCGGGCGACACCGTACCGGCTTCCACGCCCGTCCGCATTCGGCGCCGTCTGAAAATGCGGCCCGGCCACCGCCCGCCCCGCGCCCGTTCCCCCCGGCCCGCGCCACGGCAGCCTTGCCGGACGGGCGATTCCGGCCGACAGCCCGAGTAACGTGCGTTTTTCTCATGCCCGGCGCGAAAATAAGTCGTTTGTCGTGCGCTAAACGCATGAAGAGAATGGCCTCTGTCCCGTGCCGCGCGTGTCGCCACCCGAAGCGATCCGCCTGCATTCATCGGAGGAGTCACTTCATGCGCACCGAACGCAATTACGTGAACGGCCGTTTCGTCGCCCCGGAAAGCGACGCGTTCATCGTCGTCCACAATCCCGCCACCGAAGCGCCGTTCGCGCGCGTGCCGGCCGCGACGCCGGCCGACGCACTCGCCGCCGTCGACGCCGCGGCCGCCGCGCA
>NZ_QOBB01000309.1:0-6915 GCF_024704855.1 Burkholderia sp. HAN2018
TGCGGCGCGCGGGTCGTGCGGCCGCGCCCGGCAGCGTCAGCACGCCGCGCTGCGGATCGAGCCGTTCGCGCCAGAACGCGAGCTGGCGTTCGCGCTCGCCGGCGTCGAGCCAGCGGCGCTGCCACAGCGCGTAGTCGGCGTACTGGATCGGCAGCGGCGCGAGCGGCACCGGCCGGTCGGACGCATACGTGCGATAGAACGCCGCGAGTTCCTCGAGCATCACGCCCGACGACCAGCCGTCCGACACGATGTGGTGCACGGTGAGCGCGAGCCAGTGATGCGTCGCGTCGAAGCGCACCAGGTGGGCGCGCACGAGCGGCGCCACGCCGAGATCGAACGGCTCGGCTTCCTCGGCCGTCGCGACGGCTTGCGCGCGCGCCGTGCGCTGCGCGTCCGGCAGCGCTTCGAGACTGGTTTCGCGCCACGGGCAGCGCATCGGCGCGTGGATCGTTTGCGCGACGCCGTCCGGCGCTTCGTCGAAGGTCGTGCGCAGCGCCTCGTGGCGCGCGATCAGCGCATCGCATGCCAGGCGCAACGCGTGCGCGTCGAGCGGGCCCGTCAGCGCCAGGCGCTCGGTGATGTGGTACGCGTCCGGCGCATCGATCAGCCGCGCATGCAGCCACAGCCGCGTCTGTGCGAACGACGCCGGCACGCGGTCGCTGCGCGGCGTGCGCGGCGGGATCGGCAGCACGCGAAAATCGATGCCGGCCGCGCCGAGCTTGTCGATGAACACCGCGCGCTGCGCGTCGGGCAGTTGCGCGAAACGCGTCGCGAGCGCCAGCCAGTCGGGTTGAACCTTCGTCATCCGTCGTCCTTATTGGGTTTCCAGTTCGCCGAGCAGCGCGTCGATCGCGCTCGCCGCATCGGTCGCGCCGCGTGCCGCGCAGGCCGCATCGATCGCTTCCGCGCAACGCACCAGCGTGCGCGTGTCGAACAGCGTGCGCAGCGGCAACGCGAGCCCCCAGTGCAGGTTCGCCTGCGCATGGGCCTGCGTCGCGAGCAGCGAATGGCCGCCCAGCAGGAAGAAGTCGCCGTCGCGGCCGATCGCGTCCACGTGCAGCACGCGTTGCCAGATCCCGGCGAGCGCGCGCTCCGTGTCGGTCGCGAGTGCCGCTTCGGCCGCCGTCTCGCGTACCGGCGCGGGCAGCGCATGGCGGTCGCACTTGCCGTTCGGCGTGACGGGCAACGCGTCGAGTTCGACCAGCTGCGACGGCACCATGTAGGCCGGCAGTTGCGCGCGCAGCGTGTCGAGCAGTGCCACCCGGTCGAGCGGGGCCGCATCGCCGCGTGCGACATAACCGACCAGTTGCTCGTCGCGCACGATCACAACCGCATCGTTGACGCCGGGCGCCGCGCGCAGCAGCGCCTCGATCTCGCCCGGCTCGATCCGCTGGCCGCGCAGCTTGACCTGCGTATCGACGCGGCCGAGGTAGTCGAGCGCACCGTCCGCCCGCCATCGCGCGAGGTCGCCCGTGCGGTACATGCGCGCGCCCGGGACGAACGGATCGGGCACGAAGCGCTCGGCGGTCAGCGCCGGACGGCCGAGATAGCCGCGCGCGAGGCCCGCGCCCGCGAGATACAGTTCGCCGGTCGCGCCGGCCGGCACCGGCTGCCATGCGGCATCGAGCACGTGCAATTGCAGGTTCGCGATCGGATGGCCGATCGGCACCGCGACCGCCTGCGCGTCGTCGGGGCCGCACGTCCAGTGCGACACGTCGATCGCGGCCTCGGTCGGCCCGTACAGGTTGACGAGCGTCGCGTGCGGCAGCAGCCGCGCCATTTTCTCGACGAGTTCGGGCGCGAGCGCCTCGCCGCTCGCGACGATCAGGCGCACGCTGTCGCATTGCGCGGCGGCCGCGAAATCGTCGAGATGCGCGGCGAACGCGGCGAGCATCGACGGCACGAAGTGCAGCACCGTCACGCCGTGCGCATGGATCGCGGCCGCGAGACGCGCCGGATCGCGATGGTCGCCGGGCGCGGCGATCGCGAGCTTCGCGCCGATCGCCAGCGGCCACACGAATTCCCACACCGACACGTCGAAACCGAACGGCGTCTTGTGCAGCACGACGTCGTCGCGCGTCAGCCGGTACGCGTGCTGCATCCACGCGATCCGGTTCGCGAGCGCGCCGTGCGTGTTGCCGGCGCCCTTCGGCTTGCCGGTCGAGCCGGACGTGTAGATCAGGTAGGCAAGCTGTGCGTCGTCGACCTCGGCGGTCACGCCGGCGGTGTCGTCGACCGTTTCGTCGACGGTTTCATCGGCCAGCAGGTCCGCGACCGTCAGCAGTTGCGTCGTTGCACCGTCGCCCAGCGCCGCCTCGACCTGCTCGCGCAGATGGGCCTGGGTGATCGCGACGGCCGGCCGCGCGTCGCGCAACAGATACGCGATGCGCTCGGCCGGATAGTCGGGATCGACCGGCAGGTAGGCCGCGCCGGCCTTCAGCACGCCGACCAGCGCCATCACCATGTCGAACGAACGCTCGACGCACAGCGCGACCGGCGTATCGGGCCGCACGCCGCGCCGGCGCAGCGCGGCCGCGATGCGCGACGTACCGACGTCAAGCTCGCGATAGGTCGCGCGATGCACGCCGCCGTGAACGTCCGCGTGTTCGAGCGCGATCGCGTCGGGCGTCGCCCGCGCCGCATCGGCGAATTGCAGGTGCAGCGGCTGCCGTTGCGAAGCCGGCCATGTGCGCGCGGTGTCCTGCGCCCGCGCCAGTGCGTCGCGGGTGGTGTCGTCGGCGATCGACAGTGTGCCGAGCAGTGCATCCGGCGTGCGGGCCAGCGCATCGAGTGCGCAGGCGAACGCGCGGTGCCAGGTTTCGACCTGCCGCGCATCGACGCGCGCGGTGTCGTAGCCGTAGTCGATCGTCAGCTCGGCGCCGCTCTCGATCACGAGCGTCAGCGCGAAATCGGTGGCTTCGATGCTGCGCACGCCGCTCAAAACCAGCGCGCGCGGATCGGCATCGCGCGCCGTGTCGTCGACCGGATAGTTCTCGAACACGACCAGCGTGTCGAACAGTGCGCCGCCCGCGCCGCGGGCCCAGCGCTGGATGTCGGCAAGCGGCGTATGCGCGTGCTCGGCGGCCGCCGCGTTGTCGCGTTGCAGGGCCTGCAGCCAGTCGGCCGCGCGTTGCTGCGGCGCCGGCGCGGTGATCACCGGCACCGTGTTGATGAAGAGGCCGAGCACCGAATCGACGTCCGCGAGTGCGTCGGGACGGCCCGCGACGGTCGCGCCGAACGCGACGGCCGTCTGGTGCGTCATCCGTTGCAGCGCGAGCGCCCATGCGCCCTGCACCAGCGTGTTGACGGTCAGCTTCAGCGCGCGTGCCGTCTGCGCGACACGCGTCATCGCGTCGGCATCGAGCGTCGCGCGCCACGTGACCATGTCGGCATCCGCACGGTCGGCCGTGCGGTCCGCGATCAGCGTCGGGGCGTCGAGTCGTGCGAGGCGTTCGGTCCAGAAGCGTTCGTCGGCGTCGCGGTCGCGTGTGCCGAGCCAGGCGATGAAGTCGCGATACCGGAGTGCCGGGCGGCTCGCGAACGGCGATACGGCGTCCGGGTCGCGATAGTCGCGCAGCACGTCCGCCAGCAGGCGCGCGGTGCTCCAGCCGTCGAGCAGCACGTGGTGACGCGTCCACACGATGCGCCATGCGTCGTCGGTCACGCGGATCAGCGTGACGCGCATCAACGGCGGCTCGCGCCAGTCGAAGCCGCGTGCGCGATCGGCCGCGAGCCATGCGTCGAAATCGGCGTCGAGCGTGTCGCCGCGCGTGCGCCAGTCGAGCTGTTCGACCGGCATCCGGGCGTGGCGATGCACGCACTGCAGCGGCGCGGCTTCGTCCGGCATCACGCTCGTGCGCAGGATGTCGTGGCGCGCGACGGACGCCTCGAACGCGGCGACGAGCCGGTCGGCATCGAGCGCGGCCGCGGTCGCGACGAGCTGGTTCACGTAGCTGGCGTGACCGGGTGCGAACAGCGCATGGAACAGGATGCCCTGCTGCATCGGCGACAGCGGATAGACGTCGTCGATCGTGCGCCAGTCGAGCGGCGTGCGTTCGATCGCGGCCTGCGTGAGACCGGCGGCCTGCGCAAGCGGGAAATCGCCCGGCGTCGCGCCGGCGCCGCGATGCGCGACGCGTGACGCACACGCGTCGACGAGCTCGCGCAGCGCCGCCGCGAAGCGTTCGGCACATGCGTCGATCGTCGTGCGCTCGAATTGCGGTGCACCGTAGACCCAGTGCACTTTCAGCGTGCGTGCGCCGTCGCGATCCGTATCGAGGTACGCGTGGATCGCGAGCGCATTGCCGAGCGGACCTTGCGGATCGCGCTCGACGCCGGTGCCGCCGAAGCGCGGCACGAGCACGGCATCGCGCGGTGCGTCGAACTGGCCGAGATAGTTGAACGTGACGCGCGGACGCGGCACGGCGGCGAGCACCGCGCGCGTCGCCGCATCGCCGTAGTGCGCGAGCACGCCGAAGCCGAGCCCCTTGTGCGGCACGGCGCGCAACGTGTCCTTGACCGCGCACAGCGTGTCGCGCGCGGTGGCCGCGACCGGCAGCGTCACCGGGTAATGGCTCGTCAGCCAGCCGATCGTGCGGCTCGCATCGGCATCGTCGAACAGCGCCTCGCGGCCATGCCCTTCCAGTTCGATACGGCACGAGGCGGCGCCGCTGGCGCCGGCCAGCGCCATTGCGAGCGCGGCACCCAGCAATTCGATCGTCTGCGTGCGATAGGCGGCATGCGCATCGGTCAGCGCCGCGCGGGTCAATGCCGCGTCGATCGTCTGCACGACGACGGCTGCATCGGCGTTCGTCGCCGTCGCGTCGGGATGGTCGGGCACGACGTCGTCACCCTGCGCCATGCCGGCCCAGTACGTCGCCTCGGCCGCGAACGGCGATGCCGGCTCCGTCGCCGCACGGGCCAGCCGCGACGCCCAGGCATCCGCGCGCAGGCCCGGCTGTGACAGCCGGATGGGCGTACGCTCGCATGCCGCGCGGTAGGCCGAGTCCAGGTCGTCGAGCAGGATGCGCCACGACACGCCGTCGACGATCGCATGGTGAATCGCCAGATAGAGCCGCGTCGAGCCGTCCGGCAAGCGAGCCGCGCATGCGCAGGCCAGCGGCCCGCGACCGAGGTCGAGGCGGCGCTGCAACGCGTCGAAGCGCGCGAGCGCGTCGGCTTCGTCGCGGGCGGCGACTTCGACGAACGGCAGCGCGTCGTACGGTTTCGCGGCATCGCTGGCGTGCCACGTGCCGTCCGCGCCGCGTGCGAAACGCTGGCGGAATGCGTCGTGATGCGTCAGCAATGCGTCGAAGGCGCGCGCGAACGCATCGGCGTCGAACGGCCCGCGCACGTCGAATGCAACCGACTGGTTCCAGTGGCCCGGGCGCGGGATGTCGAGCGCGAAGAAGCGCTGCTGCGCGGGCGTCAGGACCTGTGCCGTCACCGGCGCGCCGGCAGCAGATCCGGCAGCAGGCTGCGCGACGGCGGCGGCGGCAGCCACGTCCTCGGTCTTCGCGATGCGTGCGAGTTCGGCGACCGTCGGGCCGTCGAACAGCTGCTTCGGCGTGAAGCGCACGCCGCGCTTGCGCGCACGGGCGATCACCTGCAGCACGAGGATCGAATCGCCGCCGAGTTCGAAGAAGTTGTCGTCGCGGCCGACCTGCGGCGCCTTCAGCACGGCCTGCCAGACTTCGGCGAGCACCGTTTCGACCGCGCCCTGCGGCGCATTCCCGGACGCCGTCGCGACCGGCGCGGCCGCCTGTTCACGCAACGCGGCACGATCGATCTTGCCGTTCGCGGTCACGGGAAGGCGTGCGAGCGCGACGAACTGCGCGGGCACCATGTAGTCGGGCAGCTTCGCGGCAAGCGCCGCGCGCACGGCGGCCTCGTCGAAGGTCGCGCCGTCGCGCATCACGACGAATGTCGCGAGCCGCAGGCGGCCATCGTGTTCGATCGCGAGCGTTTCGGCCTGCGCGACCGGCCCGGCCGCGCGCACGGCCGCACTCACCTCGCCCGGTTCGACACGGTAACCCCGAATCTTCACCTGGTCGTCGATGCGGCCGAGGAACGCGAGACGGCCGTCGGCGCGCAACCGGACGCGGTCGCCCGTGCGATACAGCCGCGCGCCGGGCGTAAACGGATCGGGCACGAAGCGCTCGGCGGTCTGCGCCGGGCGCCCCAGGTAGCCGCGCGCGACGCCCGGCCCGCCCAGATACAGCTCGCCCGTCGCGCCGGCCGGCACGCACGCGCCGAACGCATCGAGCACCAGCGCGCGCGCATTCGGCAGCGGCAGGCCGAGCGGCACGCCGCTCGCGGGATCGCGCGCATCGGCGGCGATCGACGCCGTATCGCACGCGATCGCACCGACCGTCGCTTCCGTCGGCCCGTAGTGGTTGATCACGCGACAGGCCGGCGCAAGCGCGGCCAGGCGCGCGACGAGCGCCCACGTCAGCGTTTCGCCGCCGGTCACGAGCGCATGGCGCGGCAGCACGTCGGCCGGCACGCGTGCGTCGAGCAGCGCCTGCAGGTGGCTCGGCACGATCTTCAGCACGCCGACGTCACGGCGGCGCATCTCGTCGGCGAACAGGTCCGGATCGAACGCGCACGCGGCCGGCAGCAGGTGCAGCGTGCGGCCCGCGCACAGCGCGCCGAACAGCGTCGTATGACCGAGGTCGGCCGCGACGGTCGATACCATCGCGAACGATGCGTCCGGTGCAAACGCGAGTTCGTCGAGCATCCCCTGCACGTAGTCGGCCAGCGCGCCGTGCGACACGACGACGCCCTTCGGCGTGCCGGTCGAGCCCGACGTATAGATCAGGTAAGCGCCCTGTTCCGGGTGCGGCGCGACGCGCACGCCGGCCGCGAGCGTTGCGTCCTGCGCGAGCGTGTCGACGTCGAGCGGCTGCGCGTCGA
>NZ_QOBB01000310.1:0-6873 GCF_024704855.1 Burkholderia sp. HAN2018
GCGCGTGCCGGCCGGCGTCCGGCAGCGGCACCGGCGCTTCGCCGCGTGCGACGTGTGCCGGCGCGTGTTCTGGGAAGGCTCGCACTGGCGGCGCATGCGCACGGTGGTCGACGCGATGCGCGCGCCGCCGTCCGTCCGGCTCGACGAACCGGGCGAACCGGGCGCCTGAAAAAACAAAACCCCGCATGCCGGAGCATGCGGGGTTGGCCGACCGATGACCGGCAACGCCGGCCGTGGCGGCAAGCCGCTCAGTTCTGCGTGCCTGCGTCGTTCGTGCCGGCGGCCGATGCGGCTGCAGCCTTCGCCTGGCCCTTCTTCGAACCGTGGTGCTTCAGCTGGTGCTTCGGCTTGCTGTGATCCTTCTTGGCGGGTGCAGCAGCCGACGTGTCGCCTGCCGGTGCCGATGCTGCTTCCTGTGCGAATGCCGAAACCGATGCGAGCGCGAATGCTGCAGCGATGATCGAAGCGAGCGTCTTCTTCATTGTTCTTCCTTTAGCGGAGAAAAAATCAAACGTACCGGTAAGTAAAGATGCGAGGCATTCGCATCGGAGCCCCAGGCCGCGAGGCCGGCTTCCGCCGTTCCGTCGCGACAAAACCTGACGCACTGGTTCCATAACGCACCGCATTCGCGGCGAGTTGACACGTTGCTTGCACCCTTCGGGTTTCCCCGGAGGCGTACCCGTATTTCCCTGTCCGTAACCGATCCGCCGGCCGTCGCAGCGGCGCCGCAACCCGCTCGCACGCCGTCGGGGCGACGCTTATACTGGCGTCCATCCGTCCCTTTCCCCGGAAACCGGATCGCGGCCGGCCCCGATGCCCATACGGGGCCGCCGCCGTCTCGAGGCGCTCAAATTGCCCGATCACAATCTGGACAAACTGAAGATCGACCGGCGTCCGCTCGCATCGGCGCCCCGCCCGCGCCGGTGGCCCCGCTATGCGGCCGCCGCCGCGATCGTCGTCGTCGCGATCGCCGCCGGCCTCGCGCTGACCGGCCGGCCGGCCGTCGATACCACCACCGTCACGTCCGCCTACCCGTACCAGAACGACACGCAGCTCAATGCGACCGGCTACGTCGTGCCGCAGCGCAAAGCCGCGGTCGCGTCGAAGGGCCAGGGGCGCGTCGAATGGCTCGGCGTGCTGGAAGGCACGCGCGTGAAGAAGGACGAAATCATCGCGCGGCTCGAAAGCCGCGACGTCGAGGCGTCGCTTTCGCAGGCGCTCGCCCAGGTGAAGGTCGCCCGCGCGAACCTCGGCGTGCAGCAGGCCGAGCTGAAGGACGCCGAAATCGCGTTCCGCCGCACCGCGGCGCTCGCGCCGAAGGGCGCCGTGCCGGCCGCGCAGCTCGACATCGACACGGCCCGCGTGAACAAGGCGCGCGCATCGCTCAGCAGCGACCAGGCCGCGATCGCGTCCGCCGAGGCCAACGCGCAGGCCGCGCAGGTCGCGGTCGACCAGACGGTGATCCGCGCGCCGTTCGACGGCATCGTGCTCGCAAAACACGCGAACGTCGGCGACAACATCACGCCGTTCTCGTCCGCGTCGGACAGCAAGGGCGCGGTCGTGACGATCGCCGACATGGACACGCTCGAGGTCGAGGCCGACGTCGCCGAATCGAACATCGCGAAGATCCGCGCCGAGCAGCCGTGCGAGATCCAGCTCGACGCGCTGCCCGACATGCGCTTCGCGGGCCGCGTGTCGCGCATCGTGCCGACCGTCGACCGCTCGAAGGCCACCGTGCTCGTGAAGGTGCGCTTCGTCGACCGCGACGAGCGCGTGCTGCCCGACATGAGCGCGAAGATCGCATTCCTGTCGAAGCCGGTGTCGGCGCAGGACCGGCAGCCGGTGACGGCCGTGCAGGCGAGCGCGGTGGTCGAGCGCGACGGCCGGCCGGTCGTGTTCGTCGTGAAGGACGACGTCGTGCATGCAACGGCCGTGACCGCCGGCATGCGGATCGGCGAGCTCGTCGCGATCCGCGGCGTGAAGCCCGGCGACACGGTCGTGCTCGCGCCGGGCACGAAGCTGAAGGACGGCGCGAAAGTGACCGTCGCGAAGAAGTAGCGCACGCGTGAACGACGCCCCGCCGCCCCTCGTCGAGCTCAGCCACGTCGCGAAGTCGTACCGGCGCGGCAACCAGATCGTGCCCGTGCTGACCGACATCACGCTCGACATCGGCGAAGGCGACTTCGTCGCGCTGATGGGGCCGTCCGGCTCCGGCAAGAGCACGCTGCTGAACCTCGTGGCCGGCATCGACCGGCCCGACAGCGGCGAGCTGCGCGTGGGCGGGCTCGACATCTCGCTGCTCGCGGAGGCGCAACTGGCCGAATGGCGCGCGGCGAACGTCGGCTTCATCTTCCAGTTCTACAACCTGATGCCGGTGCTCACCGCGTTCGAGAACGTCGAGCTGCCGCTGATGCTCACGCACCTGTCGCGTCGCGAGCGGCGCGAGCGCGTCGAGCTCGTGCTCGACATGGTGAACCTCGGCGACCGCACGAGCCACTACCCGTCCGAGCTGTCGGGCGGCCAGCAGCAGCGCGTCGCGATCGCGCGCGCGCTGATCACCGACCCCGTGCTGATCGTCGCCGACGAGCCGACCGGCGACCTCGACCGCGCGTCGGCCACCGACGTGCTCGCGATGCTGCAGCGGATGAACGCCGAACTCGGCAAGACGATCATCATGGTGACCCACGACGCGCACGCGGCCGGCGCCGCGCGCTCGCTCGTGCATCTGGAAAAAGGGGAGCTGATCGATGGGCACGCCGGCTGACCGGCTGCGGGAGCGCGCGCGATGTACGTGCTGAAGCTGATCGCGCGCAACGCGCTGCGGCACCGGCTGCGCACGCTGCTGACCGTGCTCGGGCTCACCATCGCGGTGCTCGCGTTCGGGCTGCTGCATACGGTGGTCGACGCGTGGTACGCGGGCGCGGCCGCCGCGTCCAGCGGGCGGCTCGTCACGCGCAACGCGATCTCGCTCGTGTTTCCGCTGCCCGTGAGCTACGAGAACCGGATCCGCGGCGTCGAAGGCGTGACGGCCGTGGTCCGCTCGAACTGGTTCGGCGGCATCTACCGCGACCCGAAGAACTTCTTCGCGAGCTTCGCGGTATCGGACAACTACCTCGACCTGTACCCGGAATTCATCGTGCCCGGGCAGCAGCGCGCCGACTACAACCGCGACCGGCGCGGCTGCCTGGTCGGGCGCCAGCTCGCGGATCAGTTCGGCTTCAAGGTCGGCGACGTGATCCCGCTGAAGGGCACGATCTATCCGGGTACGTGGGACTTCGTCGTGCGTGGGATTCTCGACGGCCGCGACGACTCGACGATCACGCGCCAGCTGGTGTTTCACTGGGAATACCTGAACGAGACGGTGCGGCAGCGCACGCCGAAGCAGGCCGACCAGGTCGGCGTATTCGTGCTCGGCGTCGCGAACCCCGACGACGGCGCGGCGATCGCACGCAACGTCGACGCCGTGTTCAGGAACTCGCTCGCCGAGACGCTGACCGAAACCGAGCAGGCGTTCCAGCTCGGCTTCGTCGCGATGTCGAACCAGATCATCGCGGCGATCCGCCTGGTGTCGTACGTGGTGATCCTGATCATCATGGCCGTGATGGCGAACGCGATGGCGATGAGCGCGCGCGAACGCACGGCCGAATACGCGACGCTGAAGGCGCTCGGCTTCGGCCCCGGGTTCCTCGCGCTGATCGTGTTCGGCGAATCGGTCGTGATCGCGGTGGCCGGCGGCGGGCTCGGGATCCTCGCGACACCGCCCGCCGCGAGCCTGTTCAAGCAGGCGGCGGGCGGCATCTTCCCGGTGTTCAAGGTGTCGACCGGGACGGTCGCGCTGCAGGCCGCGTGCTCGGTCGCGGTCGGCTTCGCGGCCGCGATCGTGCCGGCGTGGCAGGCGGCGCGCGTGCGTGTGGTCGAAGGCCTGCGGGCGATCGGATAACGACACGCATGGCCATCCCGCTCAACTACATCGCGCGCAACCTGTGGACCCGGCGGCTCACCACCGCGCTGACCGCCGGCGGGATGGCGCTCGTGATCTTCGTGTTCGCGACGGTGCAGATGCTCGACGCGGGGCTCACGAAGACGCTCGTCTCGACCGGCGAACCCGACAACGCGGTGGTGATCCGCAAGGGCGCCGAAACCGAGATCCAGAGCTCGATCGACCATCAGCAGGCCAATGCGCTCGAGATGCACCCGGCCGTCGCGCCCGGCCCCGACGGCCGGCCGCTCGTGTCGAAGGAAGCGGTCGTGCTGATCTCGCTGGTGAAGACGTCGACCGGCAAGCCGTCGAACGTCGTGATCCGCGGCGTGTCGCCGGCCGGCCTCGCGCTGCGCCCGCACGTGACGCTCGCCGCCGGCCGCATGTTCGCGCCCGGCTCGTCGGAAATCATCGTCGGCAGCGCGATCGCGAAAGGCTTCAGCGGCACGCAGCTCGGCGACAGCCTGCATTTCGCGCAGCGCGACTGGACCATCGTCGGCATCTTCGACGCGGGCGGCAGCGGCTTCGATTCGGAGATCTGGGGCGACGTCGACCAGTTGATGCAGTCGTTCCGGCGCACCAGCTATTCGTCGATGGTGCTGCGCATCCCGAGCGCCGACGGCTTCGCGCGCTTCAAGGCCGACATCGACGTCGACCCGCGGCTGACCGACGAGGCGAAACGCGAGCAGACCTTCTACGGCGACCAGTCGAAGGCGCTGTCGAAGTTCATCAACATCCTCGGCATCACGCTGTCGACGATCTTCTCGATCGCCGCGATGATCGGCGCGATGATCACGATGTACGCATCGGTCGCGAACCGCGTCGCCGAGATCGGCACGCTGCGCGCGCTCGGCTTCAAGCGCACGAACGTGCTCGCCGCGTTCCTGCTGGAAGCGCTGCTGCTCGGCTTCGTCGGCGGCGTCGCGGGGCTCGCGTGCGCGTCGCTGATGCAGTTCGCGTCGTTCTCGACGACCAACTTCCAGACCTTCGCGGACCTGTCGTTCCGCTTCGTGCTGACGCCCGCGATCGTCGTGAAGACGCTGCTGTTCTCGCTCGTGATGGGGCTCGTCGGCGGGTTCCTGCCGGCGATGCGCGCCGCGCGGCTGAAGATCGTCGACGCGCTGCGCGCGCAGTGACGCGCGCCGCCGCTCACGCTCAACGCTCGCGCGGCACCCACGCGCCGTGGAACCCGGCCGGCACGCGGCGCGGCAGGTGCACGGTCGCGACCGGCCCCGCGTCGATCGCGCGCGCATCGAGGATCACGACGTCGCTGGTATCGGTCGCCGCGCGGTAGACCATCACCAGCAGCCAGCCGTCGTCCTCGTCGACGCCGCCCGGGCGCGGCACGAACACCGGCTCGCTGTTCTGGTCGCCGGCCGGCACCGCATAGCGCGTCGTCGTGCCGCTCGCGTGGTCGAAGCGCATCACGCCGCGCATTTCCGCATTGTTCGGCTGTTCCACCGCATACAGGTAGCGGTAGCGGCGCCCCGTGCGGCTTTCGTTGATGCGCGGCATCTCGATGCCGCCGTCGGCGAGCGGCCCTTCGTCGATCAGCCCGTTCGCCGTATCGATCACGTAGCGCCACAGCTCGCCGACCGGGTTGTCGGCGAAGCGGCCCGTGCGCGCGTCGAGCCGCAGGAACCACGGATAACGCACCGCATCGAGCACGATGCACGACGCGTCGCAGTCGTACGCGTTCACGACGTGCTGGATGAAGCACGGCTCGATGCCGAACCAGCGCACCGCGCCGCCGTGGCGCGGGATCACGCCTATGCGCGCGGGCCGGTCGTCGTGCCAGCGCAGCGGCATCCGGTGGCCCTGCTTCAGCAGTGAGAAGTCGTAGCCGACGTTCAGGTCGAGCAGCAGGCTGCGGGTTTCGGTGATCGCGAGGTCGTGCATCATCGACGGCGCGTTCAGGTCGATTTCGATCTCGACGCGCTGCACGCCCTGCGCGTCGGCCACGCCGTAGCGCAGCCACGGCGCACGCCAGTCCGCGCGAAAGGCAATCAGCTCGCCCGTTACCGGATCGACCTTCGGATGCGCGGTCATCCCGCCGCCAAGGCCCGCGTGCCGCGCCGTCGCGCCGAGCGAATCGAGCGCGGCCGTGATCGCGAGCGGCGCGCCGCCCTCGGCCAGCGCGAGCAATTCGCCCGCATGCTGCAGCACGTTCACGTTCGGATTGGTGTCGGGAAGATGCGGCGCCTGCCCGGGTGCATGCACTGCGGCCCAGCGCTGCGTGCGTGCCCAGCGGTTGCGGTAGCCGGTCGCGCGGCCGCCTTCGAACGCGATCGCGTGCAGCATCGCGGCTTCCGGCCACCACGACAGCATGTCGTTCCCTTCGAAGCGGCCGCCCGGCGGATTCGGGCCGTTGCGCAGCAACGTGCCGTCGAGATCGTGCGGGATAGCGCCGGTCACGCGCAGGTCGACGAGATCGGCCTCGTCGGCCACCGGCGCGATCGCGCCACGGTTCAGGTCGAATACGGTCATTGCGTCGGAAGCTCCTTTCAGCAGTCGTCGGTGGACGGCGGCAGATCGCCGCGCGCCAGCGCGAGCGCATGGTCGCGCACGTCGTCCGGCCAGCCGGCGATCAGCCCGGCGAGCCGCGCCAGGTCGTTCGCATACAGCGCGCGCGCGGCCTCCTCGAAACCGGGCAGGTCGCCCGCCATCGCCGACATGAAGTGGTAGGCGCGCGCCTGCGCGTCGCGCAGACGATCGGCCGCCGCATGTGTGCGCCGTGCGTCCTCGACGAGCTTGCGCAATGCGACGGACGCGCCACCCGGCTGCGCGGCAAGCCATTCCCAGTGACGCGGCAGCAGCGTGACCTCGCGCGACACGACGCCGAGCTTCGGCCGGCCGCGGCCGCGCGGCTCGCCCGCGCCTGCCGGCTCGCCGAC
>NZ_QOBB01000311.1:0-6782 GCF_024704855.1 Burkholderia sp. HAN2018
ATTCGACCGCGCGTTGCCCGGCGCACTGGGCGCGGTGTGCATCGGCGCGGGCGATCTGCAGCGCGCATCCCGAACCGGCTCGCACGCGGACGCGGCGGCGCGGATGCTGGCCGAAGTCGTGCCCGACCTGCCGGTCGCGCCGGTGCCGATGGCGCTGCTCGGCGCCGGCATCGCGCCGGACGACGCCGTCTGCGAAATCTGGCAATGCCATGCGCGCGACCTGCGCAGCGAACGACACGGCGCGCTGCACTATCGCTACAGCGACACGGCGGGTCTCGTGTTCGGCAGCATCGTCGTGCACGAGCACGACACGCCCGACGCGCATCGCGACGGCGGCACGCCGCTCGAACGCGCGACGCACGATGCGTACCGCGCGCTGTTCGACGTGCTCGATTCGCTCGGCATGCCGCATCCGCTGCGCATCTGGAATACGGTGCCGGCGATCAATGCGGTGCAGTTCGGGATCGAGCGCTATCGTCAGTTCAATATCGGCCGCCAGCATGCGTTCGACGCGTGCCGCCGCGCGCTGACGGGCGGCGTGCCGGCCGCGTGCGCGCTCGGTTCGGTCGTGCCGGTCGCGGGCGATGCATCGCCGGCCGCGCCGCTCGCGATCCATTTCCTCGCGAGCCGCACGCCGGCCGATCCGGTCGAGAACCCGCGCCAGGTCAGCGCGTATCACTATCCGGCGGAGTACGGCCCGCGGGCACCGACGTTCGCGCGCGCAGCCGCATGGCCGGCGGACGATGGCGCGCCGGTGCTGTTCGTGTCGGGCACCGCGAGCATCGTCGGGCATCGCACCGTGCATCTCGGCGACGTCGTCGCGCAAACGCGCGAGACGGTCGCGAACCTCGCGGCCGTGCTCGAGCAGGCCGCGCGCCAGGGGCACGGCCCGTTCACGCTCGCCGACCTGAGCTATCGCGTCTACGTGCGCGACGCCGGCGATGCCGCGGCGCTGGCCGCGATCGGGCAGGTGCTGCGCGACGCGGCCGGCCCCGGCGTGCGGCCGCTCGTCGTCCATGCAGACGTGTGCCGCGACGACCTGCTGGTCGAGATCGAGGCCAGCGCGGGTCATGAGGAGGCGTGGCTGTCATGAAGCGCGAGAGCCTCACGATCCGGCAACCGGCTCCGCATTCGGGCGGCGTCGACGAAGCCTGCCGGCGTTCGCCGGCAAGTCATACACTTTTGTCAGGACCCCCGTCTTCGCAATCGGCCGTTTCCATGTCCAAGCAGCACGCCTCGTCCACCCATCTCGTCCTGATTCCGAGCTACAACCCGGGCACCAAGGTCGACACGACCGTGCGCAATGCGCGAGCGCAGTGGAATCCGGTGTGGGTCGTCGTCGACGGCAGCACCGACGGCAGCGCCGAACGGCTGCAGGCCATGGCCGAACGCGACCCGGGGTTGCGCGTGATCGTGCTGCCCGAGAACCGCGGCAAGGGCGCGGCGGTGCTCGCCGGGCTCGACGCGGCAGCCGCGAGCGGCTTCACGCATGTGTTGACGATGGATTCCGACGGCCAGCATCCGGCTGACCTGATTCCCGCTTTCATGGCCGCGTCGCAGGCCGCACCCGACGCGATGGTGCTGGGCGTGCCGAAGTTCGACGCGAGCGCGCCGCAGTTGCGCGTGCAGGGCCGCCGGCTGTCGAACGCATGGGCCGACCTCGAGACGCTGTGGGCCGGAATCGGCGATTCGCTGTACGGGTTTCGCGTGTACCCGGTCGCGCCGCTGGCCGCGATCATGCGCCGCCAGCCGTGGATGCGCGGCTTCGACTTCGATCCCGAGGCGGCCGTGCGGCTGTGCTGGGCCGGCGTGCGTCCGATCCGCATCGACGCGCCGGTGCGCTATTTCGGCCGTCACGAGGGCGGCGTCTCGCACTTCCACTACGGCCGCGACAACGCGCTGCTCGCGTGGATGCACCTGCGCCTTTTCACCGGCTTCGTGGTGCGGCTGCCGATGCTGGTCGCGCGGCGGCTGGCGCGACGCCACGATCAGACGGCCTGAGCACACCCGATTTCGATGCCGGTCGTCGCCCGGTCGCGGCGATTGCCCCGTTTTTTGTCGTCAATCCCGCGCCTGCGCACCGCTTCATTCCAGTTCGCTGAGTAATGAACGTGTCATCCGATGTAAACATCTGGTAATTTTCTGCCGGATTATGCAAAATCGCCGCTCCCAAATAAAACTATCGAGGGATCCGGGATGCAACTCAAGAAAGCAGTGGCAGCGTGTGGCGTGGCGTTTCTGTTGAGCGCGTGCGGCGGGGTACAGAGCCTTGACGCGAACAGCCTGACGTCGGCGGGGACGAGCCTGTACAAGGCAGCGACGTTGTCGGATGCCGACATCGCCGCGCTGTCGAACGATTCGTGCAAGTCGAGCGATGCGGAATCGAAGGTCGCGCCGGCGAACAGCGCGTACTCGAAGCGTCTGACGAAAGTGATGAAGGGCTTCGGCGACATGACGCTGAACGGCCAGAAGATCAACTACAAGGTCTACATGACCAAGGACGTCAACGCGTGGGCGATGGGCAACGGCTGCGTGCGCGTGTACAGCGGCCTGATGGACATGATGAACGACGACGAGCTGCGCGGCGTGATCGGCCATGAAATGGGCCACGTTGCGCTGGGTCACTCGAAGAAGGCGATGCAGACGGCCTACGCGGTCAGCGCGGCGCGCACCGCGGCCGGCGCGGCATCGCCGGGCGTGGCGGCGCTGACGAGCTCGCAGCTCGGCGACATCACCGAGAAGTTCATCAACGCGCAGTTCTCGCAGACGCAGGAAAGCGCGGCCGACGATTACTCGTTCGACCTGATGAAGCAGAAGAACATGAACCAGAAGGGTCTCGTCACCGCATTCCAGAAGCTCGCGCAGCTCGATGGCGGCAAGAGCTCGATGATGAGCTCGCACCCGTCGTCGTCGAGCCGGGCGCAGCACATCCAGGATCGCATCGCGAAGGGCAGCTGATCGCCGCCCGATGCGCCGGCTCCGTCCGGCGCCCTGGATGAACGAAACCCCACGCTTCGCGGCGTGGGGTTTTTGTTTTTCGGGGGACCGGAAAACGGCCGGCCGCTTGCTTACGGCACCATCCCCGGCAACACGTACGCCTGCACGAGCGTGATCAGGCCGACGATCACCGCGAACAGCAGGCTGTGGCGCACGGTGAAGCGGAACAGCTCCGATTCCTTGCCGACGAGGCCGGTCGCCGCGCACGCCACCGCGATCGACTGCGGCGAGATCATCTTCGCGGTCACGCCGCCCGTCGTGTTCGCGGCCACCGCGAGCGTCTCGGGTACGCCGAGCTGGTGCGCGGTGGCCTGCTGCAGCGAGCAGAACAGCGCATTCGACGACGTGTCCGAGCCCGTCAGGAACACCCCGAGCCAGCCGAGGAACGGCGAGAAGAACGGGAACGCGGCGCCGGTCGCGGCGAGCATCAGCGCGAGCGTCGACGACATCCCCGAATAGTTCGCGACGAACGCGAATGCGAGCACGAGGCCGATCGACAGGATCGGGCGGGTCAGTTCCTTCAGCGTCTCGCCGAACGTGACGAGCGCGTCGCGCGGCTTCATCCGCAGCAGCACCATCGAGATCAGCGCGGTCACGAGGATCGCGCTGCCCACTGCCGACACGAGATCGATCTTCAGCACGGCGTCGAGCGCCTTCGGCGTCGCGGCGATCGGCGCGGTCTTCACGACGAGCTGGTCGAGCCCCGCCACGTGGAATTTCAGCACGGTCGACGCGAGCGCGCCGTGGGCGGCGAACAGCGCCTTGAACGGCGCGATGCTCCACACGGTGACGACGGCCGTCAGGATCAGGAACGGCGACCATGCGCGCACGGTCTGCGCGAGCGTGTACGGCGATGCCTGCCGGCTGGTGCCCGCGCTGAAGCCGTTGCGCGAGCCCGCGCCGCCGAAGCCCGCGAGCGCGGCGCCGCCGCCCGACGCGACGACGCTGCCGGCCGTCTGCTTCGCGGTGCGCGGCTGCCAGACCTTCAGGAACGCGGCGAGTGCGACGAGGCTGACGAGCGACGACGTGATGTCCGGCAGCTCGGGCCCGATGTGGTTCGACGTGAAGTATTGCGTCACCGCGAAGCTGCCGCCCGCGACGAGCGCGGCCGGCCAGGTCTGCCGCACGCCGCGCAGCCCGTCCATCATGAACACGAGCCAGAACGGCACCGCGAGCGACAGCAGCGGCAACTGGCGGCCGGCCATCGCGCCGATATGGAACGGGTCGATGCCCGTCACCTGTCCGGCGACGATGATCGGGATTCCCATCGCACCGAACGCGACCGGCGCGGTGTTTGCAATCAGACACAGTCCAGCCGCGTGCAGCGGCTTGAAGCCGAGCCCGACGAGCAGCGCGGCCGTGATCGCGACGGGCGCGCCGAAGCCGGCCGCGCCTTCGAGGAACGCGCCGAACGAGAAGCCGATCAGCAGCATCTGCAGGCGCTGGTCGTCGGTGATCGACAGCACGGACGCGCGGATGATGTCGAACTGGCCGGTCTTCACGACGATCTTGTACAGGAACACGGCCGCGACGATGATCCACGCGATCGGCCACAGGCCGTATGCGAAGCCGAAACCGGCCGCCGCGAGCGCCTGCGGCACGGGCATCCCGTATGCGAGGATCGCGACGCCGAGCGACAGCAGCAGCGTGATCGCCGCGGCGACGTGCCCCTTGAGCCGCAGCGCGGCCAGCGCGACGAAAAAGAAAATGATCGGGATTGCGGCGACGAACGCCGACAGCCCGAGGCTGCCGAGCGGCGTATAGATCTGGTGCCAAACCTGCATGGGTGTCTCCTCCATCTGTGTCTGTCTATCTATGGGTATGGGTGGGTAAAGCGGGGGCTACTCGGGCTGGCCGCGTGCGCGCAGCAGGTCGGACAGGCTGCGTGGTGCCGGTTCGAGCGGCGTGCGGTGCTGCGTCCAGCCCATCTGTTTCGCGGGTGTCAGCGCACGCAGGCGCGTCGCGGTCCAGCGGAACGCGCGGTACGCGCGCGGATGCGCGAACGCGCCCGACCAGAAGCGCCACACGAGGTCTTCCGCGCGGGTGTAGTTCGCGCCCTGGCCGCGCAGCGGATGCGCGACGGGTTCGTCGGGCTTGCGGTTCGCCTCGGTACGCAGCCGCACGAGCAGTTGCGGGATCGGGATTCGCACCGGGCACACCTCGCCGCATGCGCCGCACAGCGTCGAGGCGGTCGGCAGGTCGGCCGTCGCGTCGAGGCCGAGCAGGTGCGGCGAGATGATCTTGCCGATCGGGCCCGGATAGGTCGTGCCGTACGCGTGGCCGCCGATGCGCGTGTAGACGGGGCAGTGGTTCATGCACGCGCCGCAGCGGATGCACTGCAGCGTCGCGCGCAGCTGTTCGTCCGCATAGGCCTGCGTGCGGCCGTTGTCGAGCAGCACGAGATGCAGTTCGCGCGGGCCGTCGCGTTCGCCGTCGCGGCGCGGGCCCGAGATCAGGTTGAAGTAGGTCGTGATCGCCTGGCCGGTGGCCGAGCGCGTGAGCAGGCTCGACAAGGGCACGATGTGCTCGAGTTTCTCGACGACCTTCTCGATCCCCATGATCGCGACGTGCGTGTCAGGCACCGTCGTCGACAGGCGGCCGTTGCCTTCGTTCTCGACGAGCCACAGCGTGCCGGTGTCGGCCGCCGCGAAGTTCACGCCGGACAGGCCGATGTCCGCATCGGCGAACGCGCGCCGCAGGGCGCGCCGGCCGGTCTGGATCAGTTCGTCGACGTCTTCCGTGTAACGCGTGCCGGGGATGTGTGCCTCGAACAGTTCGGCGATGTCGCCGCGCGTCTTGTGGATCGCCGGCATCACGATATGCGACGGCTTCTCGCCCGCGAGCTGCACGATGAATTCGCCCATGTCGGATTCGATGCAGTCGACGCCGTGCTCCGCGAGGTAATGGTTCAGCTCGATTTCCTCGCTCGCCATCGACTTGCCCTTGATCACGCGGCGCGCCTTCTTCGCCTGCGCGATGCCGAGCACGATCGCGTTCGCGTCGGCGGCCGTCTCGGCCCAGTGCACGTGCACGCCGGCCTCGGTGAGCTTCGTCTCGAGCCGTTCGAGCAGCGCGGGCAACTGAGCGAGCGCGTGTTGCCGCACCGCTTCGCCGAGGTCGCGCAGCTGCTGCAGCTCGGCGTCGTCGGGGAACTGCGTCGCGCGCTTGCCCTGCAGGAAGTCCATCGCGCCGCGAAAGCTCCGGCGCAATGCGGGATCGTCGAGCGCGGCGCGCGCGCGGGCCTTGAAGTCGCCGGGGGCGACGAATTGCAGCGTGTGGTCGCTCATTGCGGGAGGTCCTCGCGGGCGGTTGCAGCCGGCCGGGCGGCGGAATCGGTGACGATCACGACCCACAGGCGGCGCGGGCCGTGTGCGCCATAGGCGAGCGTCTGCTGGATGTCGGACGTCTTCGACGGGCCCGACACCAGCACCAGGTTGGTCGGCATGCCGGCGTGCCAGCGCTCCGCATGCACGGCCGCGTGCAGGTCGGGATGCAGCGTGCTCGCATGGACGAGCGCGACATGCAGCGGCGGCACCAGCGACACCGTGCGCGGCGTGCCGGCATCGGGGGCGAGCACGACGGTGCCGGTGGCCGCGATGCCCGAACGCGCGACGGTGAAGCCCGCGTCGATCGTGTCGAACAGGTCGGCCTTCCACGCGTCGATCGGCCGGTCGAACGGCACGGGCGCGACCGTGTTGGGCAGCGCGCGGACGAGCGCCGCGGATTCGACGCGGGCCGGGTCGAGCAGCAGCCGGCGCACGCCGGCTTCGCCCGCTACCGCAAAC
>NZ_QOBB01000312.1:0-6726 GCF_024704855.1 Burkholderia sp. HAN2018
CCACCGTCAGCACGCACAGCAGCGCGATCGTGCCGCGCTGCGCGTCGGACAGCGCGCGCCACGCGAGGCCCGAGGCCGCCTGCGCCGCGAGCGCGCCGGCCAGCACGAGTACGGCGTCGGTCGCTGCGATCGCGGCACGCCGCATCGCATTCGTTCCACCGAACCTCGGCTGCATCGTCACGCACCATGTGCGGGGAACCCGCGATGCCCGTCCGGCATGCGGGGCCGAACGGGTGTCGGCCTCGCCGTCTCGCGGGTGCCGAGCAGCCTGCGATAGTCGGCGCGAATCAGGTCGTAGCATTCGCACGCGTGATGTTCGAGGCCGTCGCGGTCGAGCACCGTGATGCGGCCGCGGCGCTGCCGGATCAGTCCGGCTTCCTGCAGGTTGCCGGCCGCTTCCGTCACGCCTTCGCGCCGCACGCCGAGCATGTTCGCGATCGTCTGCTGCGTGACCGCCAGTTCGTCGCCGTCGATGCGGTCGTGCGCGAGCAGCAGCCAGCGGCTGAGCTGCTCGCTGACCGAGTGATGCCGGTTGCACAGCGCGCTGCGCGAGATCTGCGCCATCGCGGCCTGGCAGTAGCTGAGCAGCAGCCGGTAGGTCGCCGGCGACCGCTCGAATTCGGCGCGCATCACGCAGCTCGGCACACGATAGGCCATCCCGCCGATGCGGACCTCGATCCGGTGCGACGCCGCGGCGCCACCGACCAGCGTCGCCAGACCGACCACTCCCTCGCGGCCGACCTGCGCCACCTCGACCATCGCACCATCCTCCATCAGGTGCTGCACCGACATCATCGACGTCGTCGGGAAATGCACGTGGCGCATCGGTTCGCCGACCCGCTCGAGCATCCCGGCCTTGATCCTGACCAGTTCGAGATGCGGTGCGATGGTGCGGATGCTGTCCTCCGGGAGGGCATCGAGGATGGCATTCGCCGAGTAGCTCGAGTGAAGATGAAGCATGTCTGTATCCCTTTTATCGTTCGCGCCGCATGCAGCCGCGTGCACGGAACTCGTTATCGCGATGCGCGCCCGGACGTCGGCGGTGGTTGCGGCCCACAACCCTGATTCCGACCGACCCCCGGCTCATTGCCGCCGGATCGAATCGGCCGTCCCGTTTCGACACGCCAGCCCGAATAAGCGATTTACGTGCCAAACCTTGTCCATCCTTAATATGTGAATCACGCCCGATTTAGATCGCCCGAATTACCGGCTCAAAACCAGAAAAAGCGTCTCATTTCCGGACACTCTTCCGGGCGCCGGACACCGCGAGCTATTTGACTGATCATTTCCCCTGCATCGAACCAAGACAGATACGGCGGGGCTGCCAGGCTTGTCGCTCATATACTTACAGTCGATTTTCAATTGTTTCCGTGATGTGCCCTGCAGCACTTCGCTGCGGCATCATGCCTCGCACGGCCGTTTGAAACTGTCTCAAATTTGAATCGACACACTAAATTCAGGCTCTGTTACCTGACGCACATTTCGCTCGTACACAATTGATTTTTATGGATATTTTTGCGAGCGTCATTCGATTGTCAAATAATGTTCAATGTCCGCCCGGCACTTTCTCCGCACGAAGCACGGCACCGTTCGATTGATTCCCGTTCGACATCGAATGAATGTCAAACGTCCCATTCGATTTCCGGATGATTAATTCCACTAAAACGAATCATTAAATCCGGATAACATTCCAGCCCGCCAAAAATCGTCAAACTTTGTGAAATGACGCAATGTGCAATTGATCGAATTCAATGGCGTGTTAGCCTTTTCGCGAGTATCGTCACTCCATTTCTGACGAACACAAGTCCGCACGATCGTGCGAATTCCCCATTTTCGGGGTATCGCCGAGACGACGCGCGACCGCCACCCTACGAGGATGCGCCGTGACTCACCAGGCCCCTGACACCGTCGCGTACGCGAACGGCATGATCGAGCTTTCTCACAGCTTCGATGCGAACCGGTTTCTCGCGGCCGTCGACCGCGACGAGCTCGCGACATTCGCCCCCCACCTTCAACTTGTCCACCTGAAATCGGGGCAAGTACTCTGCGAGCCCGGCGAAATGCTCGCCGCGGTCTACCTGCCCGTCACGACCGCGATTTCGCTGCAGTACGTGTCGTCCGGCGGCATGACGCTGGAAGTCGCGGAGATCGGCAGCGAGAGCGTGGCGTGCGACGACGTGATCGGCGGCAGCGGCCGGATGCCCTGCCGGGCAGTGGCCTGCCGCGACGGTTTCGCCTACCGGCTCGACCGGCGCGTGTTCGCCGCCGCGTTCGACGCTTCGCCGGTCATTCGCCATCTCGTGTTCGTCTGCGTGCGGCTGCTGATGGCGCAGGTCTCGCAGATCACGTTCTGCAGCCGTCATCACGTGCTCAAACATCAGTTATGCAGATGGTTCCTGCTCGCGTACGACCGGACCCGCAGCATCGAGATCCAGGTGACGCACAGCATGCTGGCGCAGATGCTCGGCGTGCGACGCGAAACGGTCACCGATGCCGCCGGCGAGATCCAGAAGCTGGGCCTGATCCGGCAATACCGGAGTTCGATCGAGCTCGCCGACCTCGACGGTCTCGAGAAGATGTCGTGCGGCTGCCGCGCGATCGTGCGCGACGAGATGAAGCGCATCCTGTCGGCCGACTCGGGTGTGCCGGCCGCTTCGCGCGCCTGACCCGCCTCCCCACCTGCCCGCGCGGCGCTTCGGCGCTGCGCTTCCTCGGTACGCAGGGTTAGCGGTTTGTAGGGTGGCGAACAGAACGCCGTGCCTGCCAATGGTCTACTGATGCCGGACTGCCGGGGGGACGTCAGCGCGTATGCCGCGTCTGCCCGAGCGGACGACACCACGCACGCCGGAGCAGCACGTGAAAAACGAAATCAGAACCATCCTCAAGCACGTCGCCCACCTCGAAGCCGCGATCGATTCGATCGGCGACGGGGACGACCTCTACGAAGCGGGCCTCTCGTCGCTCGATACGATCCAGCTGATGCTCGCGATCGAGAAGCAATTCAACATCGAGATTCCCGACGAGATGCTGAACCGCAACCTGTTCCGCAGCATCGACGCGCTCGCGGACACGATCGCCACGCTGCAACGCACCGAGCATTCCGCATGAGCGCGCTGCTTCCCGAACTCGCGACCGACAGCGATGCGCATCGGCTCGACGAGGCCGCGCATGCCGTCGCGCAGATCGCCGCGCAGCACGCGGACGCGGTCGACCGCGACGCGCGCTGCCCCGTCGAGGCGATCGAGGCGATGCGCGCGCGCCGCCTGCTCGGCGCAATGGTGCCGACCCATCTCGGCGGCGCTGGCGCGTCGCTGGAGGACATCGCGTCGGCCTGTTCGATTCTCGGCCAGGCCTGCGCGTCGTCGGCCATGGTGTTCGCGATGCACCAGATCCAGGTCGCCTGCATCGTCGACCACGCGGTCGACCAGGGCTGGCACAAGCTGTTCCTGCAGCAACTCGTGCGCCACCAGTGGCTGCTCGCATCGGCTACGTCGGAAAACGGCGTCGGCGGCAACCTGCGCGCGAGCCAGTGCGCGCTCGAAACCGACAACGGCGAGTTCCGGCTGCGCAAATCCGCGCCGACGATCTCGTACGGCGACTATGCGGACGGCATCCTCGCGACCGCACGACGCGATGCGGACGCCCCGGCTTCCGAGCAGGTGCTCGTCACGCTGCTGCGCGACGGCTACACGCTCACGCGCCGCGGCGAATGGGACACGCTCGGGATGCGCGGCACCTGCAGCAACGGTTTCGAGCTCGACGCGCAAGGCGCCGCCGTCCAGTGCCTGCCGGTGCCGTTCGCGAAGATCGCCGAGGAAACGATGGTGCCGGTGTCGCACATCCTGTGGGCCGCGGTCTGGATCGGCGTGGCCGGCGACGCGTTCCATCGCGCGCACCAGTTCTTCCGCGCGCAGGCACGCCAGACCGACGGCGCACCGTCGCCCGCGTCGCGACGCATCGCCGAATCGCTCGCGCTGATGCAGGCGATGCAGGCCCGCGTCGACAACGTGCTGCGCCTCCATGCGAATGCGACCGCGCGCTCGTGGTCGGCCGGGATGGCCTGGGCCGCCGAGATCAACACGCTGAAGACCTACGTGTCGACGACCGCGCTGGAAGTCGCGCACCAGGCCATGATGATCTGCGGGATGGCCGGCTACAAGCAAGGCACGCCGTTCAGCATCGGCCGCCACATTCGCGACCTGCATGCGGCGCCGCTGATGATCAGCAACGACCGCATTGCCACCAACACCTCGAACCTGCTGCTCGCGCTGCGTCCTGCGACGCTGGAGAAACATACGTGAACGATCGCCTTGCCGTGCCCTCCGCCGTCTCCGCTCCCGCCGACGCACCGCTCGACCGCGCGGGCGTCAACCCGCTGCGCGACGAACTGATCGACGCGGGCCTGCTGGTCTCGACCGGTATCCAGGGCCTGTTCGGCCGCAGCGAACGGTTCGAGCGCGTCGTGGAAGCGCTCGACGCGTTCGTCACGCGCATCGGCGCCGACCAGCAGGCCGAAGTGCTGCGCTTCCCGCCGGCCATGAGCCGCATCGAGTTCGAGCGCAGCGAATACATGAAGAGCTTCCCGCAGCTCGCGGGCAGCGTACATGCGTTCTGCGGCGACGAACGCCAGCACCAGCGCGTACTGCAGTGCCTCGACCGCGGCGACGACTGGACGGAAAGCCAGAAGCCGACCTATGTCGTGATGACGCCGGCCGCGTGCTACCCCGTCTACCCTGTCGTGGCGCGCGCGGGCGCGCTGCCGGCCGACGGCCGGATCGTCGACGTATTCTCGTACTGCTTCCGCCACGAGCCGTCGCTCGATCCGACCCGCATGCAGTTGTTCCGGATGCGCGAATACGTGCGGATCGGCACGCCCGAGCAGATCGTCTCGTTCCGCGAGACCTGGATCGAACGCGGCACGCGGATGATCGAGGCGCTGCGCCTGCCCAACGCGATCGACCTCGCGAACGACCCGTTCTTCGGGCGCGGCGGCAAGATCGTCGCGAACAGCCAGCGCGAGCAGAACCTGAAGTTCGAGCTGCTGATCCCGATCGAGCACGACGATCGCCAGACCGCCTGCCTGAGCTTCAATTACCACATGGACCATTTCGGGCTGCTGTGGAACATCCGCACCGCGACGGACGAGGTCGCGCACACGGGCTGCGTCGGCTTCGGCCTCGAACGGCTCACGCTCGCGCTGTTCCGCCACCACGGCTTCGACATCGATGCATGGCCGCGTGAAGTCCGCGACGTGCTGTGGGGCACGCGATGAGATTCGTGTCCCGCGACGGCGAAGACGCGTCGTTCGAGGATGTGCGCCACCGTGCGCGCCACTACCGGCCGCATCCGCTGCACAGCCAGGAGATGGTCTGGAAGCAGACCAACTGCTACGTCGACATGTGGCTCGAAGTGCTCCGGTGGTGGGGCTTCAATCCGTACGCGGCGCTGCCGTTCACGATCGCGCTCGATTTCGAGGGCGACCAGTTCACGTTCTTCAAGTTTCCGCACGACGAACTGGAGCGGCTGTACGGCATCGTCGTGCAGGAGCACTCGATCTACGAACCGCTCGACCGGCACATCGAGACGCAGGTCGCGCGCGGTCACCTGATGATCGTCGAAGTCGACGCGTGGTTCCTGCCCGATACGCGCGGCAGCAGCTACCGCACGCAGCACACGAAGACGACGATCGGCATCGATGCGATCGACCGCGCGAATCGCCAGATCGGCTACTTCCACAACAGCGGTTATTACGTGGCCGAGGATTTCGACTACGACGGGCTCGTCGGCGGCAGCTCGCCGATGACGCTGCCACCGTATGTCGAATGCGCGAAACGGCGGTTTGCGCCGCTCGACGAACGCACGCTGTGCGAGACGTCGCTCGCCGCGCTGCAGCGCCACCTGCGGCGCCTGCCGGTGGTCGACCCGATCGCCGCGTTCCGGCGGCAGTTGCAGACCGACGCGCGGACGCTCGCCGATTCGCCGCTCGAGCGCTTTCATGCGTACTCGTTCAACTCGGTGCGGCAGCTCGGCGCGAACTTCGAGCTGTTCGGCCATTACGCGCGCTGGCTGCAGGCCAGCGGCTGCGTCGGGCCGTTCGCCGAGATCCGCGCCGCGTGCGACCGCATCGCGTCCGAAGCGATGGTGCTGGAATTCCGGCTCGCACGCGCCTGCGCGCGCGGCAAGGAAGAACGCGGCGATTCGACGCTCGAAGCGATCGAAGCCGCCTACGCGGACGTGGTCGCGTGCGCGCGGCAGATCGGCTTGCCGCTGCGGCACATGACGCCCGTGCACAGCGACGCGGCGGCACCCGTGCCGGTCATGCGGTGACGCGCACGCGCGCCCTGCCCGCGTGGTCGATGCTGGCGACGGCCGCGGGGGCCGCACGGGAACCGCGCGATCTCCCGGCCGCCGGCAACGGCTGGATTCCGGCGGCCGTGCCCGGTACCGTCGCACAGTCGCTCGCGCTCGCCGGCCGGCTCGACGAAGCCGTATCGCTCGACGAACGCGACCACTGGTACCGGATCGAACTGCGCGGACACGGGCCGCGCGTGCTGCGCTTTCACGGCCTCGCGACGCTCGCGCAGGCGTGGCTCGACGACACGCCGATCCTCCGCTCCGACAGCATGTTCGTCGCGCACGACGTGCCCGTGTCGCTCGACGGGTCGCACCGGCTGACCCTCTGTTTCCGCGCGCTCGCCCCGCACCTGCGCGACGCGCGCGCGCCGC
>NZ_QOBB01000313.1:0-6700 GCF_024704855.1 Burkholderia sp. HAN2018
CCGCGCGAAGTGCCGGCCGGCGTGCTGACCGCGCTGATCGGCGCGCCGTACCTGCTCGGGCTCCTGATCCTCGAGGGGCGCCGCGCCCGGCGCGCGGGGCGATGACGCTGCCGCTCGACGGCGCGCGCGCCACGCGTTTCTCGGCGTTCGCGCCCGAACCGTTCGCCGACCATCTCGACGTCGTCTGGCTCGGTTTGCCCGACGACGCGCACGCGCCGGGCCGCCTCGTCGTGCCGGTCAGCGCGTTGCCCGCGCACCGCGACATCGTGCTCGACGCGATGGTCCGCCATTACGGCGGCGATCCGGCGCAGCACGCGCGCGCGCTGATGTCGCAATGGAGCAAATACTATTTCGGCCGCGCGGCGCCGGCCGGCGTCGTCGCCGCGCTGACGCTCGGCCGGCCGCTCGACATGACACCCGAGCGCACGTTCGTCGCGCTCGACGACGGGATGCCCGCCGCGCTGTACTTCACGCACGATGCGCTCGGCGAACCCTGCGACGACCCGGCGCCACGCTACGCGGGGCTCGTCGCGCATCTCGGCGCGGTGATCGACCTGCTCGCGGCGATGGGGCGCGTCACGCCGCGCGTGCTGTGGAGCAACGCGGGCAACCTGCTCGACTATCTGCTCGATACGTATCGTGCGCTGCCATACGTGGCCGATCCGGTGCGCGACGCCGGCTGGCTGTTCGGTGCGACGTGCTTTGCGTGCGAACCGAATCCGTTGCGCATGCCCGTGCGCGATGCGGTGCCGCGTTCGGCGCTGCTGCCCACGCCGTTCCGCGCGCGACGCGTGTGCTGCCTGCGCTATGAAATTCCTGGAGAAACGCAACTGTGTGGAAGCTGCCCCCTGCTACTGACGATGGACGACGCGGCGCTGGCCGAGCAGGACGCGATCCGGTGACGAATGCCGGCCGCCGGCACGCACTTGGCGCAATCGGCGCACTCGCGGCGCTCGGCGCCGCGTGTTGCGGCGCGCTGTCGGCCTCGTCCGGCGCCGTTGCCGCGGCCCTCGATGCACATCGCGCGCAGGGCGCGCCGGGTGCGGTATCGCTGGCCGGCAATCCCGTCGTGTCGCAGGCGAGCGCGACGATGCCGGTGCGGCCGCAGCGCGTGGTCGCGCTCGATTTCATGTTCGCGGAAAGCGTGATCGCGCTCGACATCGTGCCGGTCGGGATGGCCGATACGGCGTTCTATCCGGGCTGGCTCGGTTATCAAAGCGACCGGCTCGCAAACGTGACCGACATCGGTTCGCGCCAGGAGCCGGGCCTCGAGGCGATTGCGGCGGTCAAGCCCGACCTGATCATCGGCGTCGGCTTCCGTCATGCGCCGATTTTCGATGCGCTCGACCGGATCGCGCCGACGATCCTGTTCCAGTTCAGCCCGAACGTGTCGGACGGCGGCGTGCCGGTGACGCAGCTCGACTGGATGCGGCAGATCTTCCGGACGATCGGTGCGGTCACGGGGCGCGACGCGCGCGCGCAGGCGGTCGATGCGCAGCTCGATGCGGGCATCGCGCGCAATGCGGCGCGGCTCGCGGCCGCGGGCAGGAAAGGCGAGCGCATCGCGCTGCTGCAGGATCTCGGCTTGCCCGACCGCTACTGGGCCTATACGGGCAACAGCACGTCGGCGGGCCTCGCGCGGGCGCTCGGGCTCGATCCGTGGCCGAAGAAACCGACGCGGGAAGGCACGCTGTACGTGACGTCGGCCGATCTGCTCAGGCAGCGCGAGCTGGCCGTGCTGTTCGTGACCGCATCGGGCATGGACGTGCCGCTGTCCGCGAAACTCGATTCGCCGGTGTGGCGTTTCGTTCCCGCGATGAAGGAACGCCGGATCGCGCTGATCGAACGCAATATCTGGGGGTTCGGCGGACCGATGTCGGCGCTGAAACTGGCCGACGTGATGACCGACACGATGCTGAAACTGCCGGCCGTGCGTTGAGTGTGCGGCGGTCGATGCCGCCCGGGCGGGCAGGGTGTGGCGGTAGACCCGACTCGCGCTGAACGGCCGGAGTGTCGCGACGATCGCGCCGCGCGCCACCCACATTTCCTTCTGAAACGAATTTCGCCAGTGCGCTGCCATTGCAGCCCACCGGCGATTTTTTCATCGACTGCCGGATTACGCGCTCAGCGCGTCGACGCCATCCTGCGCGCGTGACCGCGCGGGCATCGTGTCGCTGACGATGCGTCCGTTGTCGAGCTTCAGCAAACGGTCGGCGAGATCGAAGTAGCGGTCGTCGTGCGTGATCACGATCACGGCCTTGCCGCGCGCGCGCAGCTCGGGCAGCAGTTGTTCGTAGAACACGGCCTTGAACGACGGATCCTGGTCGGCCGCCCATTCGTCGAACAGGTAGAACGGCCGGTCCTCCAGGTACGCGACGACGAGGGCGAGCCGCTTGCGCTGCCCGGTCGACAGCGCGCGGGTCGAGAACGCGCCGTCGACCACCTTTACCTTGTGATCGAGCGCGAGCTTCGCGACGAGCGCGTTCGCGCGCGCATCGGCCTGCGCGCGGGACGGATCGTCGGGGTCGACGATGCCGAGCAGCGCGTCGAACAGGTGGAAATCGTTGAACACCGCGCTGAAGCGCTGCCGATAGGCGGCGCGCTCGCGCCAGCCGATCGGGCGGCCGTCGACCTCGATCGTGCCTTCCTCCGGTTCGTAAAGCCCCGTCAGCACCTTCGCGAGCGTCGTCTTGCCGCTGCCGTTGCCGCCGACGATGAACACGAGCTCGCCCGGCCTGATCGTCAGGTCGATCGGCCCGACGCTGAACATCCGTTCGTCGCGTTCGTGGAAGTACGCATGCGTGACACCGCGCAGCGTGACGGCGCCGGCCGGCGGCACGTCGGGTGCGTCGGCCGCGGGCGGCACCGTGCGCAGCGCGCCGAATTCGGCCATCACGCCTTCGATCCGCGTGAGCGACACGCGTGCCGCGTTGACGGTCGGCAGGTTGTTCAGCAGCCCGTCGAGCGGCACGAGCATGAACAGGAACACGACGACGTAGCCGGCGGCCGCGGCCGGATCGGCATGCACGCCGAGCTGCGGCCAGAACGACGCGACGCCGAGGAACGCATAGAACAGGAAGATGATCCAGCCGACGCCGACCGCGTACGCGCTGAACGCGCGGCGGCGGTGGTCGCGCACTTCGCCGATCGCGGCGCCGAGCTGGCCGTCGACGAACTGTCTTGCGCGTTCATCGTGCAGCTTCAGCTCCTTCGCGCCGGAAAACAGCGAGCCGAGATAGCCGAACAGGCGGTCCTGCGCCTGGCCGGCCGCTTCGAGCGACGCGATCGCGCGGCGGTCGCCGGTGTGATAGCCGAGCGAGCCGGCGACGATCGCGGCCAGCGCCAACAGGCACACCGGCCACGACAGCCACGCGAGATAACCGAGGCAGCCGAACACGATCGAGCCGTGCATGACCAGGTTCGGCAGCGCGAAGAACAGCATCGACACGTTGGTCGCGTCGTCGGTCAGCACCGACTGCACGGGCGCCGCGCCGATCCGCTCGATGTCGCGCAGCTCGGCCGCGCCGACGCGCCGCGCGAGATGCACGCGCAGCCGCGCCATCGTGTCCTGCGACAGGCGCGCGAACAGCGTGCCCGACACGATCCGGGTGACGAGCGCGATCACCGCGCACAGCGCGAAGCGCCACGCGAGCGACGCGTCGGCCGCGCCCGGCTGCGACAGCGCGCGGTTCAGCGTCGCGACGAGCAGCACGCTCGCGACGCCGTTCAGCACGCACGCGGTGAGCGCCAGCGCGAGCGACGCGCGGCTTTCGCGCAGCAGCGCGAGGATCAGCCGCGCCGCGGGGCGGGCGGGGGAGGCGTCGAGGGACGGCGGGGAAGAAGGCTCGTGGGCAGCGGTCATCGGCAACGTCGGTAAAGGGAAGGCAGGCGAAAACGCCAGAACGGCAAAACTGGCGCGAAAGCGGCGGGCGAGGCGGGGCCCCGTTGCGGCTTTCCTCCCTGATAGACGAACGGGCCGCGCAAATATTTAGCCGCGCGTTCAAAAAAAGCGTCCGCCCGCACTTTGCGCACAAAACGGTAAAAAATCGGCCGCGCCGTTCGTCACACCAGTGAAGCCGCCCCAAGCGGCCCCGAGACTTGGCCGAAGCGGCCGGACCGAAGGACTTCACGCACATGACGAGTTTCCCGACTGCGCTGCATCACCGAATCCGCGAACTGGCGCGCATCGCGCCCGACGCACCCGCAATCGCGGCACCTTTCCAGAACGACTTGCGCCTGTCGCGCGGCGCGCTCGACGCGCGGGCGTCGCGGCTGGCCCGGCAACTGCGCGCGGCCGGTGTCGGCGCGGAAGTGCGGGTGGGCGTGTGCGTCGAGCGTTCGTGCGAACTGTTCGTCGCGCTGCTGGCCGTGCTGAAGGCGGGCGGCGTGTTCGTGCCGCTCGACCCGCGCCATCCGGCCGCGCGCCTCGACTGGATCGTCCGGGATGCCCAGCTGCGGCACGGCATCGTCGACGCGGCCGGCCGCGCGGCGCTCGGCGCGCCGTTCGAGTACGCGTTCGACGCGGCAGTCGATGCGGCGGACGGCCGGGAGGTCGCTGAGGACGACGAGGCGGCGCCCGTCCACCCGCGTGCGGCTGCCTACATGATCTACACGTCGGGTTCGACCGGCACGCCGAAGGCGGTCGTCGTCGAGCACGGGCCGCTCGCCGCGCACTGCGACGCGCTCGCGGCCGCGCTGCCGATCGAGGCCGGCGACCGCCTGCTGCATTTCGCGTCGGTCAATTTCGACGCCGCGCACGAGTGCTGGCTCGCGCCGCTCGCGACCGGCGCGAGCATCGTCGTCGCACCGCCGCAGCCGTTCGCGCCGGATGCCGCGCATGCGCTGATGGTGAGCGAAGCGGTCAACGTGGCGGCGTTCCCGCCTGCGTACCTGCGCGAATTCGCCGCGGTGGCCGCGCGCGACGGCGTGCCGCCGGCGCTACGCGTGCTCGCGTTCGGCGGCGAAGCGCTGCCGCAGCAGGCATTCGAATTCGTGCGCCGCACCTTCCCGTCGGTACGCCTGATCAACGGTTACGGGCCAACCGAGGCCGTGATTTCGCCGATGCTGTGGCCGGTCGAACCGGGCGAGACGCCCGCGCTGGCCGCCGACGATGCGTATGCGTCGTTGCCGATCGGCCGCGTGATCGGCCCGCGCGTCGCGCGCGTTGACGGTGGTGAGGGTGGCGAGGGCGACGGCGTGGGCGAATTGCTGCTGGGCGGCGTCTGCGTCGCGCGCGGCTATCACGGCCGCCCGGCGCTAACGGCCGAACGTTTCATTCCGGATGCCGACGGCGAACCCGGTGCGCGCGTGTACCGTACCGGCGACCTCGCACGGCTGCGCGACGACGGCGCATTCGACTATCTCGGCCGCCTCGACGACCAGGTCCAGGTACGCGGCGTGCGCGTGGAGCCGGCCGAAATCGCCGCATGCCTGCGCTCGCATCCGGCCGTGGCCGACGCTGCCGTGGTCGCCGAAACCGGCAACGGGCCGACGCGCCTGATCGCGTGCGTCGCACTGCGCGCGGCGGCCGACGATGCGGCGCTCAAGGCGCACGTGGCCGAGCAACTGCCGGCCGCATGGCAGCCGCACCGGTTCGTGCGTTGCGATGCGCTGCCGTATACGTTGAACGGCAAGATCGACCGTGCCGCGCTGCGCGAAAAGATTGCCGCCGCGCGCGATACGACGCAGGGTGGCGGCGACGCACCGCGCACGCCGACCGAACAGCAGCTCGCCGGCCTCTGGCAGACGCTGCTCGGCCTCGATGCCGCACCGTCGCGCGACGACCGCTTTTTCGCGCTGGGCGCCGATTCGCTCGCCGCGATGCAGTTGCAGGCCGCGATCCGTGCCGCGGTACGCGTGAACCTGCGGCTCGATACGCTGTTTGCCGATCCGGCGCTCGCGGAACTGGCCGAAGCGGTCGATCGTGCGGAACGCGAAACCGGCGAACCGCTGGCCGCGATCGCCGCGCGCCGTTTGACGACGGATGCGGCCGATGCCGCCGCGGCGTGCGCGCCGTACGTCGATCGCGCCGCCTCGCTCGCGCAGCAACGTTTCTGGGTGCTCGCGCAAACGCGTGACGCGAGCGCCGCCTATCACATCGCCGCGCACTGGACGATCGACGGCACGCTCGATCGCGACGCGCTGCAACGCGCGCTCGATCACGTGATCGGCCGGCACGAGGCATGGCGCACGACGCTCGTCGACAACGACGACGGCGTGGTGATGCAGCGGATTCATGCGCACCTGCCGGTGTCGATCGCCGACGTCGACCTGCGCGACCAGCCGCCCGCCGCCCGCGACGCGCAAACCGCGCGTCTTGCCGAGCGCGAGGCGGCCGAACCGTTCGACCTCGCGCGCGGCCCGCTGCTGCGCGCGATGCTGGTCGCGCTCGCGGGCGACCGTCACCGCCTGCTGCTGACCGCCCATCACGCCATCACCGACGGCTGGAGCTCGCGCTGCGCGTTCGACGAACTGTCGGCCGCCTATCGCGCATATGCGGAAGGCAGCGCGCCGTCGCTGCCCGATCTGCCGATCCAGTACGCCGACTATGCGGACTGGCAACGCGACATGCTGGCCGGCGGCGAGGGTGAACGTCAGCTCGATTACTGGCGCGAGGCATTGCGCGACGTGCCGGGCCCGCTCGCGCTGCCGGTCGACCGCCAGCCGGGCGCGGCGCGCACGCTGCAAGGCGCGCGCGTGT